>CALQCP020000016.1 GCA_943329105.2 Chitinophaga pinensis
AAGACTCGGGCGATTTTCATGGCGCCGGTGCGCTCACACCTTACTGTTAAGCAGGTTCGGAATTTCCCGACCACCCGGCCGCCCAGGCGCGTATTGATTCGTCAGATGACGTTACTCACCTACCCACTCTTCTCCTGCGCCGCGCTTGCAGCGGTCATGGTTGTTGCGCCCACAACGGGTGCTGCGCCGCCTGTGTTGGCAACAGCGCCAGCGCTTGCAGTCGGTGCCGCGGACGAATGGGTGTGGGCCGCGGATCGCACGGGTGGATGGTCGAGCGACCATGTCATGGTGAAACTCGTAGCCGGTGCACGCATCACTATTGACGTCAACCACATGGTGACTGTCACGCAAGCAAATGGACTCCGCGATGCCACGCTGACCAAGGTGCTCACGCAAATCGGCGCAACGAGCGCCACGCGCGCATCCACGGTTGGCTTCAGTGATGCTGCGCGAGCCACCGCCCTTGGACTTGATCGCTGGCAATACATTTCTGTACCTGCAGGCACCGCGACACCCGCGCTGATTGCTCGTCTCCAAGCTGCACGCGGCACCATTGAGATTGCGGAGTTAGACGTGATCGGTGGCATTGCGAGCGACGCACCCGCACCAACCGATCCGTACTACCCGCAATGCTGGGGGCTGGAGAACACTGGTCAAATCATCAACGGGCTTTCCGGATTGCCAGGCGCTGATGTCAGCGCGCGCGCTGCGTGGCATGTGAGTACCGGTTCGGCATCGACCGTCATTGCCGTCATGGATAGCGGCATGACTGCACATGTTGACTTTGCGCCACGCATGATGGCCGGCTGGAATGTTCCGGCTGGCACCACTGATGTCGCCGACCAGTGCTCCGATCACGGCACGCACGTCGCTGGAATTGCCGCCGCTTCTGGCAACAACGGCGTAGCGATTGCTGGCCTTGATTGGCAGGCACGCATCATGCCGGTGGTTGTTCTGAGTGGTTGCACTGGCTACTCAAGTTGGCTTGCCGATGGCCTGGTATGGGCCACTGATCACGGCGCCAACATCATCAACATGAGCCTGCAATATTCCGTGGGCACGCAGTACCTGCATGACGCGGTGACGTACTCCATTGGTGGCGGCGCGCTGTTAGTGGCGTCATCTGGAAACACCGGCTTGGGTGGAGTGGCATGGCCAGCGCGCTGGGCGGAAGTGCTAGCGGTTGGATCGCTTGATGCGCTCGACTCTCCCGCGGGCTCAACCGCGATCGGACCAGAGGTTGACATTGCCGCACCGGGCGTCTCCATTCTCTCCTGCGTTGGCACCGAAAGCGTTGAGTTCAAGTCCGGCACCAGTATGGCCGCGCCGTTTGCAACCGGCACACTGTCACTGATGCGCGCAGTTGCGCCGAACGCTTCACCAACACAACTCATTGCATTGCTCGTGCAGTCATGCACTGATGTTTCGAATGCAGGCTTCGATGAACGCACCGGATGGGGACGAATTGATAGCGGCGTCGCAGTCCGACTCGCGCGCACCGCCGCCGGTGTGGGTGACCTGAATAAGGATGGCGTCATCAATGGCATCGATCTCGGCGAACTGCTGGGCCGCTGGGGCACCAGCGGTTATGACTGCGACGCTGACTTTGATGATGACGGCATCGTTGGTGGCGGCGACTTGGGGCGCCTGCTGAGCCGTTGGGGATCGGCGAGTTAAATCACCCGCTACCCGAGCGGTCAACCGCCTGATTCGGCAGGCCCGCGCTGCGCTTGGGCCTCTTCAAACATCGATCGAATGACCTCGGAGTTGGGCTCCAACTCCAGCGCGCGCGCGAACTCCGCCATCGCCTCGTCAAAGTGCTGCTGGCGCATGAGGCCGCGCGCGAGTGCGGCGTGGGCAAATCCATTGTTGGGAACCGCGCTGATGGTTTGCCGAATCAATTCGACGCCCTCGTCAATTTCCAGTGGCATGGTTCCGCGCTCGACCAGCGCCAGCGATAGGCGCCGCATCGCAAGCAAATCGTTGGGACGTGCCGCAAGCCCTTGCCGAGCGCTCTGAATGACTCGCGCGTATTCACCTTCTTGATCAAGCCAGGTGATTTGTTCTTCACGCAAGCGCTGCCACTCCGGATGTGCGCCGAGGGCTTCGTCATACCAAGCAATGGCATCCGACGAACGTGATACGAACGAACGAATGATTCGACCGATGACCGCAGCAGACGCTTCATCGGCTCCATCGCGTTTCCATGAGCCGCGCACGAGGCGTTCGGCCGTTGGCATGTCCCGAATCGCTGCGCTCAAATAGGCGCGGCGCAGGTCAACTTGCCGCCATCCGGCTGGAATGATCGACCAACCTTCCGGTGCGGCTGCTACCAGCGCATAGAGCTGCAGCGCGCGTTCGGCGCTTTGCTGCATGGATGCTTCCGGCGCCTGCGCATCGGTGGAGAAGATGTATTCCGCTGGAAGAGTGACGCGCGCATCGGCGCGGTCTGCCAGCCAGGTGATGCCGTTCAGCAAGCCAACGTACGAAACGCTGGCGAGGAGCAGCGCGGCGGCGGCAAGCCAGGTGATGCCGGATGGCGCCAACTTACCCTTCAGGCGTAATCGCATTCCATGAAATGAAACCGAAGGATCGCGCACGATCCGCCACGCTTTCCATGAAACAAACACCGTGCATGCTGCGATTCCCGATGCAAAGAGAAGTGGCACGCCGATGTAGATGCCGCGCACTGCAAAGAGCGTCAGCACACCAAGCAGCGCACACATAATTTCCTCTGTCCACGAAAGGTCCCACCGTCGCTCCGCTGCAGCCGCGGAGCGCGATGCAGTGCGATCAATCAGCACCGCTGGCTTGCCAATTCCAAAGCTCAGCGCTTCGTTCGGGCAGCTGCTGACGCAGTCCATGCACTTCATGCATCCGGCATCGACCACCATGCCAAAGTCTTTGATTTCTTCATGCACTCGAACGTTGCTGGTGCACACCGCGGTGCACACGCCGCATGAGTGGCAGCGATCATGATCAACCACAATGCGCATGGGCGCGAGTTCATCAACGGGAGCAAAGAACCCGCCGTACGGACATCCATAGGTGCAGTACCCCTTGGAGCCAAGGAGCCACACCACCAAGATGCCCGAGACACATACAAAGGGAATGCCCATGGCAAGGCCCGGGAAAGTTGCCCAGAAATCCTGCGTCATCACCTGCGTGGTGAAACCAGGCCAACGCAAGTCGGCCTGAATCCACGGCGCAACAGCAAATCGATAGAACAGCGGCCACACAAACATGTACAGCGCCAGGCTGAGCGGCAACCACACCAACAGACGTGACCGAAATGGCTTGGGACGAATTCCGGCGCGGGCCAGCGCCCATGCTGTTGCGTCCTGAATGGCCACCCAGTGGCAGCCCCAACCGCAGAACCATCGTCCCAGCAGTGCGGTGGAAAGCAGCGCCACGCCAAAGAAGATCGCGCCCACCGTGATGATGCCGTCCTTCACGGTCTGCATCGATTCACTTGGCTCGATGGGCGCCAACGTGGTGCCAAGCGCAAGCCACTGCACCAGGTGCCCAATCATGAAGAGCCACACGCCGGCGAGCACCGCGGCGCGCACCCAACCCCGGCGTGATCCGAACGATGTTCGGTGCGGCGCACTGGCTGAGGGAAGTACCGGAAGCGCGATCGAAACGGGTCGATCGGTGGTTCGTGGGGTGCAGGAGTCCATCGCTCGGGGAATCGTACGCCGTACTGGATGCGGGGACTGCCAACTACGGGCCATATACTCCGCTGCTCTCGCAATGGAAAGTGATCTTTACAAGCTCCTTGGCGTTTCCAAGACCGCCAGCGCGGATGACCTGAAGAAGGCCCATCGCGGGCTGGTGCGCAAGTTTCATCCCGACGTCAACAAGGAACCGGGTGCTGACGCACGCTTCAAGGAAATCCAAGAGGCATATGACATTCTTACGGATCCTGAAAAGCGCAAGATGTATGACCAGTTTGGCATTGCTGGTGTGAAGAGTGGACCGACCGGCGCCGGCGGTGGCGCGCGCGGTGCTGCGGGTGGTGATCCGTTTGGCGGCGCTGGACCATTTGGTGGCGGCGCTGGCGGCGGCGGTCAGTCATGGCAGAACGTTGATCCATCCACTTTCGAAGATGTCTTTGGGTCAATGTTTGGGCGCGGCGGACCACGCAGTGCGCGCGGACGTGGCTTCGGTGGATTCGAAGGCGACGAAGAAGACGAAGCACCGCAGCCAGGAAGAAACGCACCCGCTTCGGAGACCATCGACTTCACCACGGCGGTGCTGGGCGGAACGCGGTCGTTCCGGCTTGAAGGCGAGTCGATCGAAGTGCGCATTCCCGCGGGCATTGCCAGCGGAACGAAACTGGCTGTCCGTGGCAAAGGTGGAGTGAGCGCGGGGGGCGGTCCACGTGGCGACCTGATCATCACGATTCATGTTTCGCCGCACCCGTGGTTCCGCCGTGAAGGCGACGACATCTTGATGGATGTACCGGTGACGATTGCCGAAGCCGCGCTGGGTACCACCGTGCGTGTGCCACTGATTACTGGCAGTGTGCAACTCAAGGTTCCTGCCGGCGTGAAGAGTGGCCAGCACCTCCGGGTGAAAGGCAAAGGTATTCAGCCCGCCAAGGGAAACCCTGGGGATTTCCATGCGGTGATTCAGATTGAAGCACCCAAGGAACTTGATGCAGCGGCGCGTGAACTGCTTGAGAAGTTGGCGGCATCACTGCCGAACCCGCGCACTGGCGCGCAGTGGAATCAGTAAACCATTCAATCGGGGCGTCACCTCAGCGGCGATAGCGGCGGCGCGTTTCTTCAATGAGCGCGAGCACTTCTGCGGCATTAGAAATCATGACCCACGCGGCGTCGTAGTGCCCTTCGTGTCGTGAGCTGAAGGTAATGGTGCCAGAACGGAGCGCGCGGTCGATGCGCGTTTGCAGCAGTTCCACGCGTTGCAGGGCGTTCAAGTTTGCGGAATACACGGTGGGCGCCAAGACGCCGCGCCGGCGTAACACGCGACGGTCGGTCAGTACATAGACGCGACTGGCCCAATCAGCGCCCGCAGCGCCGATACGCGCACAGATGAGTACTGCCCCTGCCTGAAGCACCAGCCATTCCCATGAGTGCTGCGCCCATCCGGCGGATGCTGCAGCGAGCAACGTGATGACGGTTAACACCGATACGCCACGAGCAGAGCGCAGCGCAATCCACGCCAGACTTGGGCGCCACACGCCAACAATGATCTCGCTTGGCTCCAGCATCGACGCCGCGAAGAGCGGGATACCAGCCTCGTCGAGCGCAGTGGCCGCAAACGACGTGCGCTCCGATTTCACGGCGCGCTCGCTGCTGGATGAAGGATGCGCACCTCCGGGAGGTTGCGGAAGCAGCCATCAAAGTCGAGGCCGTAACCAACAACGAATTCATCGGGGACATCAAAGCCAACAAACTCGCACTTGGTAGCAAGTGCGCTTGGAATGGTCTTGCGGAGAAGCACTGCGGTGGCGAATCGTGCCGGATGCTGAGCCTCAAATTGCTCGCGCAGGAAGTTCAACGTGCGGCCAGAATCCAGCACATCATCAATCACCAATACGCGACGCCCCTGCAGTTTGGCGGGCAGTTCACCAAGTGGACGAACGCCCTGACTGGTCGTGGCATCGCCCGGGTAACTGGAGACGGTGGCAAGCGTGATGCGCATGCGCACTGGCATGTGTCGCACTAAATCGGCAGCAAAGATGAACGCGCCGGTCATCACTGGAACGATCACCACATCGTCGTCGCCTTCGCCCATCCACGCGACGATCTCGCGGGCGAGCGCAGGAATACGCGCGGCGATTGCTTCAGCGGACACCACTACTGTTCCAAGTGTGGCACGCGCGGCAGGAGATTCACCATTCATCAAGAGACCTCTCTTAATTTGGAAACAATCCGTTCATTGACGGTCTTGGCATCAACAGCACCGCCGGCGAGTTTCATGACTGCGCCAACAATTCGACCAATGGCATTCATCTTTCCAGCGCGCACGTCATCGGCAGCCTGCGCGTTTGCGGCGACTGCTTGTGCGATCCATCCATCAAGTGCGGCGTCATCGCGCACTACTAAAAGACCGGCGCGCGCTGCTGCATCGGCGGCAGTATCCGAAGTGCCAGCCAGGGCATTCACCAGCGCATCAACATTCTGTGCACCCAGCGAACCAGACTCGCGCAGCGTCACGATGCCAGCCACCTGCTGCGGCGAAAGTCCCGCGCGATGCAAGCCAACGCCCTGCTCATTAGCGCGCTTTCCTAGCTGATTCAAGAGGAATTTCCCAGCCGCGTACCCCGCCTTGGCGGTGCCACCGAGCGCGGCGACGCACGCTTCAAAGAAGTGGCACGGGTCGCGGTCTTCCACCAGTGATGCGGCGTCTTTCTCTTCCAGGCCGTACACGCCCACGTACCGCGCGCGGCGTGCGAGTGGTAACTCCGGCACTTCCGCCTGCACGCGTGCGAGCCATGCATCGTCCACGACAACGGGGACCAAGTCTGGGTCAGGGAAATATCGATAGTCGTGCGCGTCTTCCTTCTCGCGCTGCAGCACGGTGACGCACTTGACATCGTCCCAACCGCGCGTGCTATTGGCACCGGGGCCCATGACTTTGCCGTCTTCACGCCAACGCGTCACTTGCGCCTCAGTCTCAAATTCAATAGCGCCACGCAAGGCCTTGAAGGAATTGAGATTCTTTACTTCAACAATCGGCGTCTTTACTTCTGTGCCATCGGCAAGCTCAAGGATGACGTTGATGTTGGGTTCGAAGCGCATGTGGCCCTTCTGCATGATTCCCTCAGTCACACCAAGGAATCGGCATACCCCGCGCAGCTCTTGCGCAAATGCAACTACATCTGCTGCACAATCAAAATCTGGTGCAGTGACCACTTCCAAGAGCGGCGTGCCCGCGCGATTGAGATCCACCAGCGAACCTTCATAATGATGCCCACCCGGCAATTCGTGGCCGAGCTTGCCCGTGTCCTCTTCAAGGTGCGCACGAATGATTCCAATGCGGCGCGTTCCGCCGGCTGGCACTGGCAATTCAAACGCGCCGTCATGACAGAGCGGCAGGTCATATTGACTGATCTGATACCCCTTGGGAAGATCGGGGTAGTAGTAGTTCTTGCGATCCCACTTGGAGCGGCGCGCAATGTTGCAACCGAGCGCTAGGCCCACCATCATGCTCATCTCCACCGCACGCAGGTTCATGACTGGCAGCGTGCCAGGCAGAGCGGCTACGGTTGGAGTCACCAGCGAGTTGGGTTCGCGGTCGTAGAACTCTGGGTTGCCAGGACTACCGGCACGCGCAAACATCTTGCTGCGCGTGGCGAGTTCAATGTGGATTTCAAGACCAACTTTGAGGCGGACGCTCTTGATGGCCACGGGTGCTGCAGCGGGCATCGGCGGATCATACGGATGCGCCGCAGGGGCGATTCACGCGGATCCAACGGTGGCGGGCGCTGCGAAGACGCAATCGCGACCATTCCGCTTTGCGTCATAGAGCGCACCGTCGGCGCGGGTCAGTAGCAGGCTGATGTCCGTTTTGGCTTCGCAGTAGCAACGCCCACGGAAGCGGTGATATCCACATAAGTGGAGTGACCCACAGTGACCGGGGTGGCAGAGATGCACGCGCGCAAGCGATCGCCGACCGCCTGCGCCGATTGTTCGTCACAGTCCGGAAGGACCACTGCAAATTCTTCGCCACCGTACCGAGTCACCGAATCGACCGGTCGAGCAGCGGCGCGAAGCCTTCGTGCCACCTCCGCGAGCGCCAGGTCCCCAGCACCGTGGCCGTACAAGTCATTGATTTTCTTGAAGTGATCAATGTCCAACATGGCCACTGAAATCGGTCGTCCGTTGGCAGAAGCTTGCACAAATTCGTGCTCGAGGATGCTGTCAAGACCACTGCGATTCCAAACGCTGGTGAGGTCATCCATGATTGCTCGCCGCTGCGCTTCACCAAGTTCCGTGATCATGGAGTTCTGTGATGCCGTCAAATGACGCCGATGGAATTCATCTTCCACAATTGACGCGAGGTCACGCAGGAAGCCAATATCGACCGCCAAATGGTGCCGCGGTTCGATGTCCATCACACTCAACGAGCCAATTTTTGCGCCATTCGGCGAGCGAATGGCGGTACCGGCGTAGAAGCGCGCGTACGGCGTATTGACAACCATCGCGCAGTGAGCAAAGCGCGGATCAGCCAATGCGTCGGGGATAAGCAGTGTGCCGTCGTGATCCATCACCCAGTTTGAAAACGTATCACTGCGCGGCAGTTCGCTGATCACTGTGCCCACGCGTGATTTGAACCACACTCGCTGATCGCCCACGACCGAGAGGGTGGCAATGGGCGTTGCAAAGACGCGCGCAGCGAGGCGGGTCAGTCGGTCGAAGCACTCCTCGGCGGGCGTGTAAGTGACTGCCAGCCGCTTGATGGCCGCGAGGCGTTGTTGCTCTGTAATGGTGTCCGATCGGCGGGCGTTCTGTGGCATTGGTGAGGTTCGAAAGTGGTTCCAAAGAAGGAAAGAGTGGTATTAATAGAGGGACTATGCAAGTGAAGATTCCATAAATTACGTATTGTTGGAAGAATTGGCATTTGGGGGTCTGTAGCGCCCCTCTTTGCGCCAAAGCCCAGGCGGCCGCGACTGCGGACGCCGCGGACCGGGCCCCGCCCGGGACGCACCGTGGCCATGAAGCGAGACAGCGCGCCGCCTTTGAGGCGCCGCGCTGTTCGAGCGTAAAGGCCGCGGTGGGATTTGCGCCCCGGGCGCCAAAGCCCAGGCGGCCGCGAACGCGGACGCCGCGGACCGGGCCCCGCCCGGGACGCACCGTGGCCATGAAGCGAAGCAGCGCGCCGCCGAAGGCGCCGCGCTGCTGAGCGTAAAGGCCGCGGTGGGATTTGAACCCACGAATAACGGATTTGCAATCCGTCCCCTTAGGCCACTTGGGTACGCGGCCGGCCGAAGTCGTATAGTGGCACAGCACTCGCTCCGCGTCAACGCAAACAGCGATCCGCACCACCAAGATTGCAACGAATCACCCACTTCTACCCCTTCGGATGATCCGAAAGACCCCAAACCTCGCCTCCGCCCTGCTTATCGCCCTTGCGGTGAGCCCCTGCGCCGCCCAAGTCGGCAGCGGGCAATCGAGCCCGTTCGGTCGCAACGGCATGATGCCGACCACGGCAGCGCCGCAAAGCACCGCCAGCCCCGAGCTCCTGAAGCGGTCCAAGACCGAAACCCCGCGCGTACAGTCCGAGGCGCCCGTCCTGAGCGAAGGAACCTTCCTCGCCAGCGTCAAAGGCTTCTTCGCACCGTCGCTGCGTGAGCCCGGCCTGTTGACCTTCCGCCTCAATGACCGCATGGTGACCAGCGCGCCGCGATCGCTCTTTGTGATGCCATGCGATCACGCCGATGATGTGAAAGCCATACTCGACGATCCGCGCGTCGATTCACCGACCCTCTTTGAAGTCACTGGCTCCATCTACGAATGTGATGACCGTTCCTATCTGCTTCCAGTAGCAGTCGTGGCGCTGCGTGCACCACCGGCGCCCGGCATGCTGGCACGGATCGCTCCCGCAGAACTTCGCCGTGCGGCCGTACAAGCAGAAGGCCCGCGTCCACCGCGGATTGATGCCTATGCAGATCTTGCCTCTGCGGAACTTGCTGCAACGCCCACCCGACACGCGCCGGTTGATCGACGTTCGCATGAACCGAACACCGCCATCTTCGCTGGCCTTGATGATGGCTTTGCGGATTCGCTGGAGCGATCGCTTGATGCCGGTATCGCTGCAAGTGGCATGGGTATTGCCGTGAAGCGCGATATCGTGCTGTACGACCGCAGCCTGTTACTGCCCCCCGCAACACGCTTTCAGGAACGCCGTGCGTCCGTACTGCGTGATCCAGTCACCGGCGTGTGGCGGGCGCGGCTTGATACAGCACGCGCGGGCACTGGAGCGCATGACGGCGCAGAAGTCTCCATGGAAGTGCTACCCACCAAAGCACTGCACAAACTGGAGAAGTTGATTCGGCAACGCCCGATCGGCACCACCTGGCTACTGAGTGGCGAAGTGGTTGTTTCCAAGGAGCGCAGTTACTTGCTCCTCACGCGCGCGATCGAAAGTCCGATCCACAAATTCATGTCGCCGTAATGGTGCCCTGCCCCGCGCATGACGCGCGCCGCAGCGGCAGTCCCGTTACGCTTGGCGCCATCATGGCAACCAAGAAGTACCCCACCGCGACAATCGAGACTGAACACGGCACCATTGAGCTGGAGCTTTGGGACGACGTTGCGCCCCACCATGTGGCAAACTTCCAGAAACTTTCCAAGCAAGGTTTTTACTTGGGCACTGGCTTTCACCGCATCATTCCTGGCTTCATGATGCAGGGCGGCTGCCCAAAGGGTGATGGCACGGGCGGACCGGAGTGGAAACTCATCGCAGAGTTCAACGATCGTCCGCACGAGAAGGGCGTCGTCTCCATGGCGCGCTCCGTTCATGAAGATTCTGCAGGCAGCCAGTTCTTCATTTGCCTCGACCGCGCGCCGCATCTGGATGGAAAGTACACGGCATTCGGCAAGGTCACCAAGGGCATAGAAGTTGTTGACGCCATCGCCGCTGTTGAGTGTGCGAATGATCGCCCGGTCAATGGCATTCCAAAGATACTAAAGGTCACTGCGTAAATCTTGAATCAGGGAGCGGCGCAGCGCCGTGCCCGTGCATGATTCATGCATCACGGCTGCCAATTGGATAACAGCATTCCAATGTCACCGCCCTCAACAATTCCATTGCGATTCAAGTCCGCTGGCCCGGTTCCGCCCCATGCCGCAAGCAGAATGCCTAGGTCCACGCCGTTGATCTTGCCATCGCCGTTTAAATCGCCGGGCGCTGCTGATGCAAGCGTGTAGGCCACGGTGATTGTTGGATGGTGGGTGATGTCGGAACTTTCCCGTGAATCGAAGCGCTTTGCCGTTTCCAGCGTTGCTTCATTCCCCACCATCACCCAGCCGTAGTTGACGGCGGGCGTGTCGAGCCATGCTTGAACATCCGCGACTAAGGCAGGGACGGTGGCCCAGGTGTAGAAGCCCACGGCGTTCACACTCTTGGTGGCACTGGCGGTGGGAACAAATACCCCGCCCGGAACAGCCCACGTTGACGTTGGCCAGAAGTTGTATGCCCACGTGGCGTCGTTCACTTCTGGACTGGTGCCGCCGCCGCCGAACGCAAAGCTGGTTCCCTCGCCCCACGGAGCAAGCATGCGATGCAACTTGCAGTCGTTCGCGCCGGAACTGGTCTGACTCATGTACGCCTTGTAGCTCACCGAAAGAATGGTGGAGCCAGCAGGAATGGATGAGAGGTCAAAGCGCACCACTGCGCGACGCAATGTGCCGGATCCATTCACGCCCACTCGACCGCAATAGATGTTGTAAGCGGCACCCAATGCGTATTGCAGACCGTCGTTGGGTTCAATCAGCGTGACGTCAGCTACTGATCGCAGCACTGCTGTCTCAGCGAAGACTGTTGATGCACAGTGGGCAGCGCACGCCACTGCCAGCGCGGCGAGTCCAACATGATGACGGGAAGGATGCGGAACCATGGAGTCAGGAAGTGTGCATTCAGTGATGGCGCAGGCGAGGGATACTTGTGCGAATCAGCCCCAATTGGTAAGCAGACGGGCCAAATCGCCGCCACCAACGATGCCGTCCTGATCCAAGTCAGCGGGGCCGGATCCGCCCCAAGCGGCGAGCAGTATTCCAAGGTCCGGACCGTTCACCACGCCGTCGCCATTGAGGTCGGCTGGATTACCGCCGCCGATGGTGGCGCTGAGCGAAGCAACAATCTGCGCCGCTGCGGCACCGGGAACATTTTCATCGCTGACTTGGATGGTGGCGTTGGCGGTATAGACACCGGGAGTCAAGCCGGTTGGATTGAAGCGAACGCGAACGCTTCCTGCCGTTGCGCCGATGCCTGTGGTGGCACCACTGACATACGAGAATGGTCCCGTCGGAATCTGCACCGAGTCAATATCGAGGGTCGCCTGATCGGCGGTGAAACCGAAGTTTGCAACCGCGATCAATTCATCGACCGCTGGACCAGCAACCGTGGCAATCATGGGAATGGTGACCGTGTTGGCATCAGCGGTGGTCGAGAACGAAGCATTGCTCACCCGCAACACTTGCACGCTCACCGGCAGCGCGATACTGGGGTTCTGAACTGCTTCATTGCTACTGGTCACCGTGGCAGTGCCAGTGCGCAGGCCAACCGTCGAAGTGATGACCGGGACGTTCACCGTGGTGTACGAAGGCGTCAGCGCCGCGCTTCCGGAGAGAGCGCCGGAAAGCACTCCGGTACCGGTGACGGTGTAGTCAAGCGCGTCGACCCCGATGACATTGTCGCCAGGCGCATCGTTAGCGACGCGCACCTGCGCGACAACAGCGGTGGCGCCTTGCATGACACGCGCGGGCACAGTGCCGAGCACTGCGGTGTTCCATGCGGGCACTTGGAAATCTGCGAGCACGGGCATGTGGTCGGCAGCGGCAAAGAGGTTTGCGGCAAGCGTATTGGAGCGCGCCGAGTCGCCAGGAAAGTACGAATTTGCCCCGCCATTGATCGCTAAGTTGTAGTGATTGCCGTCATTACCCACACAACGGTAACTACCGGGAATGAAGGCGATGCCGTTGCCGTCCATCATTTGCGTGGTGGGAAGCATGAAGTCAAAGCGATCGTCAACTCCACCACCGATGAGGCCGTTCGCAAGAATGTCGCGCGGGCTCTGTGTGTGCTTCCACGCATTGGTCGCGCCGGTCCAGTTGGCGGTACCGAGTGGATCGACTGCAGCACCGTTACCCGCCGCCACGAACGCTGCGTAGCCGCTCTCGGTGTTGGTGTAGAAGTTCATGTCGCCGCAGTACAGCGCGCGGACGCCAGCACCCAGCGCATCGCAATTGGAGCGCAGTAACTGCACGCCAGCGAGTCGGGAATCAACGTTGGTGGTGCCAGTGGAAGCCTTCAAGTGCGATCCGTACACGTAGAAGCGCGCAGCGGTTGATGTGTAGCCGTTCAACTGAAAGAGCCAGCGATCGGAATTTCGACTTCCACCAGTTGCCAAGTCCACGTGCCCGGATGGAATTTCGGTCATCAAGTCTGTTCGATAAATCACTGCCTCAGCGCCGCTCACTCCGTCTTCGCCGGTGCCTGTGTAGGTGGCAAGCGCATAGGTGTAACCCGCCGGCGCGGATTGATTCACCATGGCCAAGAGAGGCACCGGATCGGATGTGTGCACTTCGGAGAACTGAAAGAGTGCCACGGGCGCCGAGTAACCAGCCACGTTATCTGTGTGACATGACGCGATCACCGCCTTGAGTGCCACCTGATCACCCGCAAGACCAGTGATGTTGTAAACCACCACACGCAGTTGTGCGTTGGCTTGCGAGGCAACCGCCAACATGCCACCAACAACACAGGTGACCATCCAACGGGAGAAGCGTCCGAGAACGGGATCGGTGGTGTGGGGCATATAGGGAACAATATCCCCGAAGACGCCCAATTCAATACCCCACTTGGTCGGATTAGCCGCAGTACCCTGCGCAACCCCGGATTTGTGGTCCCGGAACCACGCCAGACACCTCACCGCAACGGAGAAATGCATGCGCTTCGCCACCATTGTCACGCTGATTGCCGCCACCCTCGCCTTCGCCCCTGCGGCTCGCGCCCAGCAGGTGGAGCCTGAAGTCTTCACACTTCCCAACGGTATGAAGTTTCTGCTGGTGCCGCGACATGACCAGCCGAACACCGTGGCGGCTGGCTGGCTGGCCAAAGTGGGCTCCGTCAACGAGCGCCCTGGCATCACTGGCATCAGTCACTTCTTTGAACACATGATGTTCAAGGGCACCGACGCCATCGGCACCCGCGATTCCGCGCGCGATGCTGACTACCGCGCTCGCCAGAAAGCGATCCGCGACAAGATCAACCAACTCACTTGGAGTGCGCAGTACGACAGCTACTTCAAGGGAAGCATCGCCGACGCATGGGATGCCAAGAACGACACGCCGGAACTGGCGCGCCTGCGTGCAGAGTTGAAGTCGCTGATGGACGAGCAGCAAGGTAAGGCCGGCGACGCGGAAATCAAGCAGCTTGAAGTTGAGCTTGCCAAGACCGACGCCGCCACCCCCACCGGCACGCAGCGCAAGGCTGACTTGGAGAAGCAGATCGCTAACCTCAAGGCGCAGCAGACCGCACTGTCGACGATCGTCAAGGATGAGTTTGACAAGATCTACACGGCAGCCGGCGGCACTGGCATGAATGCCTTCACCAGTTACGACCTGACCTTCTACTTCATCAATGTGCCCAGCAATAAGTTTGAGCTGTGGGCTTGGATGGAGAGCGATCGCCTCAACAACAGCGTGTTCCGCGAGTTCTATAGCGAGCGCGATGTGGTGCACGAAGAGCGCCGCCTGCGCACGGAAAGCACGCCAACTGGCGTGTTTCAAGAGCAGTTCGACAGCATGTTCTGGATGGCCAGCCCGTATTCGTGGCCGGTGATTGGTTGGACCAGCGACCTCAACAGTTACAGCATGGATGAGGCAATGAAGTACTGGAACACCTACTACCGCCCCAACAATCTTGTTGGCATCATTGTGGGTGACTTTGATCCAGCGGCTGCTAAGAAGACCATCAGTACGTATTTCAGCCGACTGGAGCCGGGCAAAGTTGCACCGCCGCCAGTGGTGACGCTTGAGCCAAAGCAAGGCGCAGAGATGCGCATGATGGCTGAAGCTGAAACGCAGCCACAGGTGGAGATCCGCTACCACACCGTTGGCTTCCAGCACAAGGATTCGTACGCGCTGGATGTGATGAGTTCAATCCTCAATGGTCGCACTGGCCGTCTGTACAAGGACATGGTTGAGGGCACCAAGGTGGCAAGCAGCGCCGGTGCGCAGCAAGATTCGCGCAAGTACGCCGGTGCGTTTTCGTTTGAAGCAGAGACCAAAGGTGATTCCACTCCGGTGCAGTTGGAGGAAGGCTGGTACGGGGAACTGAAAAAGTTGCAGACCGAAGCAGTCCCAGCGGGGGAGTTGCAGAAGGTGAAGAATCAGGCAATGGCGGACAGCTATCGCCGGTTGCAGAGCAACTTCTTCCTACTCATCCAGTTGGCACAGGCTGAGGCCCTTGGCGATTGGAGCGAAATCAACAAGGAAAGCGCCAAAATTCAGGCAGTGACTGCCGAAGACATCAAGCGCGTTGCAAACCAATACTTTGACAAGACCAATCGTTCGGTAGCCACCTACACCCGCAAGGCGGGCGCAACCATGGCGGCTGATCCAGAGCTGGCAGCACTGCCAGGACCGATGCAAGGCATGGCCCGCCAGGCTGCCAAGAAGATTGGCGAAGAGAAGGATGCAGACAAGTTGAAGGAAGGTCTGACGCAGTTGCGTGACCAAGCAGCGCAGGTGCCACCGCAAATGGCGCCCGTGATGGAGTACCTCATGAAGAAGATGGAAGCGCGGATTACTGAGTTGGAGAAGTCCGCCAAGTAACCGCTGTACTGCATCACACGCCAGAAATACATAGGAACACACCATGAAGAACATCGCCACTATCGCCCTCATTGCAGCCAGCGCAGCGTTTGCTGGATGTGCATCACCGCAGAGCACTGCCACAACCAAGGAAGGCAACGCCGATACCAAGGCTGTTGCCAAGGCAGGCACACCGTCTGAAGCCAAGACCGATGCCAAGACCGTTCCCATGGCTGATTTGCAGCCAGCAACGAAGGTCAAGGCGGATGCCGCCGCCACTGCCCCGGCCGCCTGGGTTGCAGACAAATCCGCCAAACTGCCAGCTCGTCCGGAAGAGTTGAAGTTTGCGGCGCTTGATTTCACGCCGCCAAAGGCGAAGGACTTCCGACGCACCCTGCCAGACGGCACCCCCGTCTACATGGCGCCGAGCAAGGAGTTTCCGCTGGTGTCACTCACGCTGACCTTTAAGGGCGGACAGTGGCTCGATCCAAAGGACACGCCTGGACTCACTGCTGTGATGGCGGCGATGACGCGTACCGGCGGCACTGCCACCATCAAGCCTGCTGATCTGGATGAGAAGCTGGACTTCCTTGCCACCAATGTTGGCGTGAGCGGTGGTCAGGGTGCAGTGATTGCCAACATGAACACGCTGAGTTCCAACCTCGATCAGAGCATGACGCTCTTCTTCGACCTGTTGCGCAATCCGGGCTATGACCAGGATCGCCTGAACATCATGCGCGGCCAAGCAACGGAAGGTATGAAGCAGCGCAACGACGAGGCTGGACAGATCCTCGGCCGCGAGTGGAAGTACCTGATCTTTGGCGAGGACTGCTTTGAGAGTCAGCAGGCAACCAAGGATGGCTGGGATGCCATCACCGCGGACAAGTTGCGTGCGCAACATGACAAGTTGATTCAGCCAGGGAATGTCATCATTTCTGTCACCGGTGACTTCAATCCCGATGACATGATGAAGCGCCTTGCGGCGGGCATGGACGGTTGGAAGCGTGGCGATAGGGCCGCAAATCCACCTGTTCCAACCAACGTGTTTAAGCCGGGCGTGTACCGCGTTGCCAAGGACATTCCACAGGGCAAGGTTCGTATTGGTCGCCGCAGTATTCAGCGCGACGATCCGGATTACTTCAGCGCCGAGATGATGAATGAGATTCTTGGCGGTGGTGGTTTCACCAGCCGCCTGATGAGCAACATTCGTTCCAACGAAGGCTTGGCGTACAGCGTCGGTTCACGATTCGAGGCAGGTGTGTATTACCCGGGTCAGTTTGCCGGCGCGTTTGAATCGAAGAACGGAACCGTGGCGCTCGCCGTCAAGTTGATGCGCGAAGAATTCAAGCGCATGCAAGACGAGCCAGTGAGTGCGGAAGAACTGGAGATTGCCAAGAAGAGCTTTATCGAGGCTTTCCCTGGTCAGTTCTCCAGCAAGGACGCAACGCTGGGAATCTTTGTCTCCGACGAGTGGACCGGACGCGACCCTGAGTATTGGCAGCGTTACCGCGATTCCATTCAGAAGGTGACCGCTGCTGACATTCAGCGGGTTGCTAAGAAGTACCTGAACTTTGATGACATGGCGGTGATGGTGGTTGGCAAGTGGGACGAAATCGCCCCAGGCGACCAGACCGGCCGCGCCAAGATGTCTGAGTTCTTCGGTGGCAAGAGTATGGAATTGCCGCTGCGCGATCCGATGACAATGAAGCCAATGGACACACCAACGCAGAGTGACTCTGCGCCGGCACCGAAGTCATAAAGAGCTTGGTGTGAGTGCCGAGGTCTCAATCCTCGGGCTTGAACCAAGTCCTATTGCAACAGCGCCACAGTGAACGCTTCGCGCGCTCATTGTGGCGCTGTTGCGTTGAACTGCACACCGTTGATGGCGGACACGCGACCAGCAGTCACTTGCGCGGCGATGTCACTGATGTAGACGGTGGGATCATCCGCAAGGCCCAGCGCTGCCAATGCGCCGCGCACGTTCGGAATGACTTTGCGCACTCTTCCAGCAATCACAGTGAGGCGATCCGTCCGCGCGTTGTAGGTGATGAATATGGTGGGCGGGTTGCCTGCGGCAAGGACCGGCTGGCTTCCAAACGCAACGAAACTGTTTCCGTTGGAGCTGTAACGAATGACCAGGCCATTCAGACCGCCAAACGAAGTGCGGTAGGGATCAAAGTACGGGTTGACATACATGAACGGCATGGTGTTCACGGAGAAGAACCCCTGGCTGCCATTGGTACCGGCTGCAAGCGTCGGTCCGGCAGCGGCCGAAGCCGCGGTGGGATCGGAGGGCATGCGAAGCCTGACCGAAAGCGTCCAATTGCGATGGAAGTTGACCGTGCGATCGACGGTGATCGAAATGCTGGAATCAGTGGCGGCACGGCACACGGGTGTGGCTGCCACCAAGGCGAACAGACTGAGGAGGAGCGCGGACAGGAGGCCTGCGTGACCACCCTGGTGGAGGCTGCGCGCCGTACGAGCGGTCAGGGTGGTCGCATTGGCCTGGGGACTCATGCTGACTAAGGGTACGCCCGGGTTGTGGCGGCGGTTCGCTGGACCTGACATCCCGCCTATCCTTTCCCCTCTATGACGCTTGCAGCACCTATTTCTGGCGCCCATGCCGCACCTGCAGTTGTGGGGCACCCTGCCGCGCGGACCCGGCGCCGCGACCCGGCGCTCACTGAAATCGCGCGCAAAGTAGAGGCGGGCGAGCGACTCACCGCAGCGGACGGCGCGGTGCTCTTTGCCACCGCGGACATCCATGAAGTCTGCCGCTTGGCCGACATGGTGCGCCGGCGCCTGCATGGCGACGCGGTCTTCTACAACATCAATCGGCATCTGAATTATTCGAACATCTGTGCCCTCAGTTGCAAGTTCTGCGCGTTCCATCGCAAGAAGGATCAGGACGGCGCGTACGAACACAACTTGGATGACATCCGCGCGGAAGCGCGCAAGGCACGCGAGAGCGGCGCCACGGAAATGCACATCGTGGGCGGGCTGCATCCGTGGCTTCCGTTCAGTTACTACACCGACATGTTGCGCGCCATCGGTGAAGAAGCGCCGCAGATTCATATCAAGGCGTTCACTGCGGTAGAGATTGTGCATCTGCAGCGCATCTCTAAGCGCGGTGGAGATGGGTACCAAGGCGTGCTTGCCGTGTTGCGCGATCTCATCGCGGCCGGGCTTGGCAGCTTGCCGGGTGGAGGTGCGGAAGTCTTTGATGATCGCGTGCACGATGAGGCATTCAAGGGCAAGATTCGCAGCGACCAGTGGCTTGACGTGCATCGCGCGGCGCATGAATTGGGGATTAATTCAAACGCCACCATGTTGTACGGGCACATTGAAGAGCGCAGCGAACGGCTGCATCACATGGAACTCTTGCGATTGCAACAAGACCACACGCTCAGTGCATGGGCTGATGCGCAATGCATTCAGAAAGACGCGAACGGCGCGGTGGTGCTGACTGGCCCTGCCGCCAACTATCCGCACGAGCGATTGCCGATGCCGGGTGCGCGCGGGCTAAAGACTGGCTATTTCCAGACAATTATTCCGCTGCCATTCTTTCCGAATGCCAGTGAGCTTGAGTATCTGCCGGGACCGACTGGGTTGGAGAACCTGCGCACGCTGGCGATCGCGCGCCTGATGCTCGACAACTTCCCGCACGTGAAGGCGTTCTGGATCATGCAGACGTTGCCGATGGCGCAGCTTGAGTTGCAAGCGGGCGCTGATGACATTGACGGCACCGTGGTGTGGTACGACATCACCAAGGCGGTCGGCGAAGGCAATCACCAGGAGACGAGCGTTGGTGATTTGGCGCGCGCGATCCGCGAGGCAGGGTTTATGGCGGTGGAGCGCGACACGGTGTATCGACGCGTGGAGCGCGATGCGAAGACGGGGGCGTGGCAGTCGGCGGGTGCGTAAATGGGGACAAGGGTGAACGGCACCTATTTACCGCGGATGGCCCAGCCGAGTTCGGGCATCTTGAGGAGACGGGCGGCTGCCATGTAGGTGATGATGCCGAGACCCGCAAGGACGAGCGTGGCGGCCACACTCCAGAGCCAGGTGTCATGACCACTGAACGCAAGGGATGCAAGACCGGCGACGCCCGCCATGGCGGCACTCGCCGCGATCGTGCGCGCGAATGAGGCGCGCGTCTCGCGGTCCATGATGATGCCCATGCGCTTATGCATGATCCGCGTCATGATGATGATCTGCACGATCGCCGCAATCGCCGTACTGAGTGCAAGCCCGCCAACGCCAAGCGGTGTCCAAATCAGGATCATGTTCAACGCAAAGTTGAG
>CALQCP020000017.1 GCA_943329105.2 Chitinophaga pinensis
AATCCGGAACGGTTCCGGGCCATGGCCACTGGACATACGGTCAACACCGGCGCGGCCGGTGTTCCCTCCCCACGGGTTTGACACTCACTTCACGGCGCGCTCAGCGCGCAGGAGATTGCTCGATGCGTTGCTTCGCATGTACTGCTTCCACTATCGCTTCCATGTTGGTCTGCTCATCCCTGTTCGCGCAGGCGCCAACGGCCCCAACGGGTGCTGATTACACCACGCTCCCACCCGAGCCACTTGAAACGCAGAAGCAACTGGAGGCCGCCAAGGTCTCGATGATGCAAGCTGTTGAGACGGCAGAAAAGGTCATGAGCGGCCAGTCGCTTGCCGGGCGCGCGATCACCAAGGACGGCGTGGTGACCTCGTACGAAGTGATCCTGACCTGTAACGGGCTCCAGAAGCGCGTGTTGGTTGATGCGGTGAACGGCAAAGTCACCGGCGCCGTGGTCACCATGCCTGCGGCCGTAACCAAGGCACTCGAAAAGACCAAGGGTGGCGTGGTGCGCGAAGCCGCCATGAATCCCGCGGCTGAGCCTCCGGTGATCACCTGCGCGGTCTTTAAGGACGGTCAGCGTCATGACGTGGTGGTCAATGCCGTGGATGGCAGTATCGTGAGCGACACCATGATGAGCAGATTCCCAGGCGACGCGTTTACAGGTCAGATCGTCACTCTTCCAAGCGGTCTCCAATACGTGGACCTCAAGGAGGGCACTGGCGCCACTCCTGCTGACAAGAATGCGGTTGTCAAAGTTCACTACACCGGCTGGCTTGTCGACGGCAAGAAGTTTGACTCGAGCGTTGATCGCGGCGAGCCAGCATCCTTCGCGCTCTCCGGCGTGATTCCTGGATGGACCGAAGGCGTTGGTTCAATGAAGGTCGGCGGCAAGCGCAAGTTGATCGTTCCGTACATGCTCGCTTACGGCGAGCGTGGTCGTGGTCCGATTCCTGCGAAGGCGACGCTGGTCTTTGACGTTGAACTGCTGGAAGTGCCGAACGCACCGCAGCAGTAAGTTGCCATTGAACTGAGAACAACGCCGCGCGCGTTCCGATGTTCGGGACGCGCGCGGTGCTTTTTGTTGCGCTGTATTGAGTATTGCGCTGCGTCCCGTGTTCCGCGCTGTTCAATGTTCCGTGCTGTTCGATACTTCGCGCATTTCACTGCTCCGCGGCGTTCAGACTTGCGCGGCTTTGCTGCCACTCGCAGAGCCGGCTCACGGATTCTTAAAGACTTCGTCTGCTTGCTTGGAAACTTCCTTCTGATACGCGTCAGACTTCGCCTTGGTGCGCACTGCGGCGTCGCGCGCCTTGCCGAGTGCTGAGCCGCTCTCCCAGTTTGGGTCGCCGGGAGTGGGGTCTGTTGCTGGATCGCGATTCGCAGTAGCAGCGGGCGTGGCCTCTTGCTGGGCTGGGGCTGCCACCGCCGGGCGCGGCGTCATTGGTTTGCAGGCCACCAAAGTGGAGCAGCCCGCGCAGATCACCAAGAGCACAGTGGATGCGTTCTTCATAGCCGGCATCGTACGCACGGGCGGTACAGTGACCATGTGACACAAACGCAGCCATTTGCAGCCATCTTTGATCTCGACGGCACCCTGGTGGACAGCTTTGATGCGCACTGGCGTTCATGGCATGCCATGTGCGCGCGCCACGGCGTGAATCTGCCGCGCGAACTGTTCGTGCGCAGTTTCGGTATGCGCAACGATCGGATCATCGACCTCTACTGGCGCGAGGACGGCAAGGTGCCGCCGGATGCAGCCCTTGCTACGCAGTACGCGGACGAGAAGGAAGCGCTGTACCGCGAATTGGTGGCGGAGTCGTTCCCGGCCATGGCTGGCGGGCGTGAACTGCTGGCGCGGTTACATGATGCGGGGTGGTTGTTGGCGGTGGGCACCAGTGGTCCACCAGAGAATTTGCGCGTGGCAGTGGACGAACTGGACGCCTCGCGTTGGTTTCACACAGAAGTATGCGGGCGCGATGTGCAGCATGGCAAGCCGGCGCCGGACATCTTTCTGAAGGCGGCTGAACGCATGGGCGTGCCACCGAATCGATGCGTGGTGGTGGAGGACGCGGTGCCCGGTATTGAGGCGGCACATGCAGCGGGCATGCCCTGCGTAGCCATTTGTAGCGAGGGACATACCCACGCGGAACTGGCAGGCGCGGAGTTAGTAATCGACCGATTTGATGGGTTGACCGTGGAGACGATGCGCGCGTTGTTGGCTGCAGGACCGCGCGTACCATGTCAGCCCTATGGACACTCGATACCAAAAACTTGCTGAATTGTTGGTCCGCCACAGTTGTCAGGTCAAGCCGGGCGAGCACTTGCTGCTTGAGTTGTTTGACGCGCCCGAAGCGATGGCCGTGGCCATGGTGGAAGCGACCCGCGCGGCTGGCGGTCATCCGCATGTGACGCTGCGCTCCAACCGGGTGATGCGTTCCCTCAACAAGGAGAGCGGCGAGGAAGGTCTGCGGATCTGGGGCGAATGCGACTTGGAGCGCATGAAGCGCATGCAGTGCTATGTGGGGATTCGCGGCGCTGCGAATGTCAGCGAGATGAGCGGCATTGCACCGGAGCAGATGAAACTGGTTGGCAAGCTCTACGCCAAGCCGGTGCACTTTGAGCAGCGCGTCAACCACACCAAGTGGGTGGTGTTGCGCTGGCCGTCGCCATCCATGGCGCAGTTGGCGCAGATGTCGACGGAGGACTTTGAGAAGTTCTACTTTGATGTCTGCCTGGTGGACTACGCAAAGATGGACCGCGACGTGCAGCCATTGAAGAAGCGCATGCAGGCGTGCGACAAGGTGCACATCAAGGGACCAGGAAAGACGGATCTGCACTTCTCAATCAAAGGAATTGGCGTGGTTCCGTGCTGCGGCGAGCGCAATATTCCAGATGGCGAATGCTTCACTGCGCCGGTGCGCGATAGTGTGGAGGGCATTCTGCAATACAACACTCCCACGCTGTTCAATGGCATCAGCTTCACCAACATCGGCTTGGAGTTCTCCAAGGGACGGGTGGTGAAGTGCTGGGCAGATCAGAATCAGAAGGAACTGGAAGCGATCTTTGATACTGACGAGGGTGCTCGTTATATCGGCGAATTTGCGCTTGGCTTCAATCCGTTGATCATGCATCCGATGAAGGACATCCTGTTTGATGAGAAGATCGCCGGCAGTTTCCACTTCACGCCGGGCCGCTGCTATGAGGAGACGGAGAATGGCAATCGCAGTGAAATCCATTGGGATTTGGTGTGCATTCAGCGCCCGGAATACGGCGGCGGAACGGTGGCGTTTGATGGAGAGATTGTGCGCAAGGACGGCAAGTTTGTGCCAGCAGACATGCACGCACTGAATTTCTGATGCGCAGCACGTGACTATGAAGAGTGATAGGTATGCATAACAACGCTGAACATTCGGTTGATCTTCGCTCGGACACAGTGACTCAGCCCTGTGCGGCCATGTGGGACGCCATGCGCTCCGCGCCGCTGGGGGATGATGTCCTTGGTGATGAGCCGACCGTTGCGCGCTTAGAAGCGATGATCGCTGCGCGTCTTGGGAAGGAAGCGGCGGTATTCGTTCCAAGTGGAACCATGGCAAACCAGCTGGCGATTCGCGTGGCGTGCGGCGCTGGCGATGAGATCATTGCGCATGAAGAGAGTCACATCATTCACTACGAAACCGGCGGGCCCGCTGCGTTGAGTGGCGCCATGGTGCGGACCGTGCGCGGGGATGGTGGGTTGTTTGATGCTGACGATGTGACCGCGGCCGTTCGAACCCGCAATATTCACCACCCGGTGAGCAAGATGCTGGTTGCCGAAAATACGCAGAACCGCGGGGGCGGCACGGTGTGGGGCATGGATCGTTGGGAGCGGGTGGCGCGTGAGGCGCATGCCCATGGTCTCCACGTGCATGTTGACGGCGCGCGTCTCTTTAACGCGTGCGTTGCTGGTGGTTACTCGGCCGACGCATTCGCCAAGCATGCCGACACGTTGAGCGTGTGCTTCTCCAAGGGACTGGGGTGCCCGGTCGGAAGTGCCCTGGTTGGCCCAGCAGCTTTCATTGAGCGCGCGCGGAGATTTCGAAAGATGTTTGGAGGCGGTATGCGGCAGAGTGGCCTGCTTGCCGCGGCGGCGATCTTTGCACTGGAGCACAACGTTGACCGCTTGGCGCACGACCATGCGAATGCGAAGGCGTTTGCGCGTGGAATCTCTGCCGTGCGTGGTTTGCGCCCGCATGTCAGTGCCGAAGAAACGCCCACCAACATGGTGTTCTTCCATGTCGATCCTGCGATCGGAACGGCGCAGGCCCTGTGTGCGCGCTTGGAATCCAAGGGTGTTCGGATGATGGGGCTCGATCCGCAGCGCGTTCGTGCAGTAACGCATCGTGATGTTGATGCTGCTGGAATTGAGCGCGCGGTTCGTGAAATTGCCGCTGCTGTGCAGGGCAAGTGATCGTCAGAGCGTGCCCCGTGCGGGCACTTGATTAAGCAATTCGATCCATGCCAGGCGTTCAATCAGCCACGCGCCGTTTGCTTGGCGGCGGACTTCGATCCACCAGCGCGTGGGGACTGCTGCATAGCTGGAAGCGGTGGTGGTGCGGCAGCCAAGCAACACGATGCCGCATTCGGAATCCTTGGTAGCAATGGATAGTTCCGTCACGGAATTTGATTCGATGCGGTGCTTGCCTTTCAAACTTTCAGCTGCGCGCATCAAGCGTTCCAAGTCATCGCCCGGGCTCTCCGGGCCGCCGTAGTGCATCGATGCATCGGGTGCGAAGCACGCCTGGAATCGCTGTAGATCAGCGGACTCGGCTGCCGCAACCAGTGCTTCAACGGTTTCACGCGCGTGCTCGCCCGGCGAAACTTGTACTGCCGCGAGTGCAAGAATTGCTGCTGCGCACAACATCATGGCCACTCCCGCCAAGATGGCGCGGACGCGGTCGGTGCGCGCTCCCCACCACGCGAGCGCGGCGGCCACCACCAGTATGGGAAAGGCCAGCGTCCACGGGCTTTCAGCAAAGAGCGCGGTGAAGAGCGGTGTGGATGGAAGTTCAATGTTCACAGTGGGGATGTGCGGGGTGACGTGCCTCATGCACTCGGTCTGCCGCGCTCGTAGCCTATAGCGGTCATGGCTTCGGTTCCCACTGCCCAGCATCTTGATGGAGTTGCGGATCTTTCCGGAGCCTGCACTGGTTCATTGGGAATATTGGTAGCCGAGGGGCCGTCACTCGCGCAGGCGCTCCCGGCACTTGCCGATCCCGGGCCGCGCAGCAAGTACATCATGGTGTGTACGACCGGGGCACTTCGACCGCTGGTTGCGGCGGGGATTGCGCCGGATGCGGTGGTGCTTGGTGTTGAGGAGCCGGACTTAGAGGCAATTCTTGGGCAACTACCGGGACGGCTACTTTCCAGCACCACGCTCTTTGCACCCGCAGTATTGGAGTCAGCAGCATCGCGTTGGTGGAGTGGACCGATGCGCCTGACGGGTGAAGGCGGCAGTGACTCCGCGCAATTTGGTTCATTGGGCGCTGGTCGTGCAGAGGAGCGTGCGCACCGATTGCTTCGACATATTGGCTGTGATCCGGTGGCATTGGTGGGTGTGGATCCGCTGGGGCTTGATGGGGTGTGGCATGTCCGTGGCACCGCGTTGGATTCCGCGTGGAGCGCGCAGCTCAACCCGTTCACCACACTTGCGACGCTGGAGTGGCGCCTTGGTATGCAGCGCCGTGAATTTCATGACTCGGCCATGCGCCGCGTGCGCGCCTTTGTGAGTGCCGATCGCGAAGCCGGGCTGCGGGTCCTTGATGCAGGTGCGGGAGTCGTTGCGGACGCAACAGAAATGTCGATCAGCGAAGTACTTTTGCGACATGCTGTGGTTCGTCGGCCGCTGCCACTGCCGCGTCGATTGCTAGCGCCGCGTATTGACATTGATGTTGGCCCCGCGCGTCAAGCGCGCTCCATTGTTGGACTGATTGTTGCTGATTCGCAGTTTGGTGGTACCGGCGTGCCGCGCCACTTGGATAGCGAATTTGGTGGTCGACCGGTACTGGTGCGCACCATCGAACGCATGGCCAGCGCGCAATGCATTGAGCGGATCATTGTGCTGACTGATGCGCCGGATGCCATGAAGGATCTGATTGGAAATGTTCGTGTGCGTGTTCCGGTGGAAGTGGAAGCGTGTACGTGCCCGCTGCGTGGGGCGGAGTGGCAATCCATTGCGGCAAGTCGATTGTGGTGCGATTCCCTATGGGGCGGCGGCATCGGCGGCACCACCGTGTTTGATGAGATGTTGGCTCCGCAGGCGATTGCTGATTGCCTTGCGGCGCGTCGAATTGACGGGGCGATGATCATTGGCGCCGACTGGCCATTAGTGCTGATTGACGGCGGTGCAGGCATTGAGGATGTAGCCACTCGCTTTGAGGCGGTTGGCCGCCGTGGCGTGGTCTTTGGCGATGCTCCGCCGGGGCTTTCGCCGTGCGCTGCGGGTGTTGACGCACTGCGTTCCTTGGCGGAGCGAGGCCCGGGCGCAACGGTGGGAGCCATGGCTGGGCTGCGCGGAAAGTGGAATTACGACTTGCGCAGTTCGCCGCGCTGGGTGGTGCACGCGCCGTTTGCTGCGCGCATCGCCACCGTGCGCGCCATCTTTGATTCGCCGCGTTCCAAGCTGCGAATGCGTCGTGGACTGGAGCCGATCCTGCCGGAAAGTGGCAGTGCATTTCCAGGGTGGACGGAAATTATTCCAGCATTGGAGCGGCAATATGCAGCGCTGCCGACATTTGCTCCGCAGCACTTACTCATTGAGTTGTGCACCGGCCGGTTTGCCAACGGCAGTGCCAGTCCGCATCGCTATGGAACTATTCAGCGACCACCGATGACCCATGCGCTCATGGAACGCATTCTGGAACAATTGATTGATGCGCGTGATGTGGTCATTAGCTTTGCTGGCCTGGGTG
Organism: Chitinophaga pinensis; assembly: GCA_943329105.2. GTDB lineage: Bacteria > Planctomycetota > Phycisphaerae > Phycisphaerales > SM1A02 > UBA966. The sequence continues at coordinate 6,949 of CALQCP020000017.1, forward strand.
ATCCGATGCGTCACCAAGAGCTTCCGACCTTCATTCGCATGGCAAAGAATGCGGGAGTGCGCGCGGTGCATGTGCGCACCGAATTGTTGGCATCGACCGGAGTGATTGGTGCGATGGTTGACGCTGGCGTTGATGTTGTCAGCGTGGAATTGCATGCGGCGTGCGCGCACACGTACCGGGACACCATGGGATTCGATCGCTATGAAGATGCGCTGGCGAACGTGCGCCGATTGCTTGACCTGCGCCGTGCCGCTGGTGGTGCGGATATTGATCTCTTTGGATTGCCATTTGTGGTGCCACGCATGCAGCGGCGTTCGGCAACAGTGGCTGATCTAGCTGGTTTTTGGCAGGAGTGGGGTCGACTCGGCACCGCTGTCCTTGAAGCGCCGCCGATTGCTTTCATGGGTGAAGAAGAACGGGCCACCCACGACCGACTGGTGGATGCCTCCAACCCACTGCGCAGCCAGCGCCGGGAACTATGGCGGCGCATGAAGATCCTCTCCGATGGCTTGGTTCCTGCGGCAGAATGCGACCTCTTGGGGAGTACCGCGGTTGCCACGTTGGAGCGGCTTGGTGTGCTCGACGCATGGCGCGAGGTAGTCAGCCGGCGCCGGGATATTCGGCGCGAGAGTGGCGAGGGTTGTATTGAGCTTCGCACTCGAACGCCGTGAGCGTGGACTGCCTAGTATTCAGTTCATGTTCGACGCCGATGCAGTTGACTTCTCGCAGCCGGTAGCGCTCTTCCCGCTGCCAACCGTGTCGTTGCTGCCGCACGCATTACAGCCACTGCATGTGTTTGAGCCGCGCTATCGGAGCATGGTGGTTGATGCGCTTGGAGCTTCGCTGACGGGCAAATTTGAACATGCGGCGCCGATTGCGATGGCAACCTTTTCAGGTGAGGCATGGCGTGATTCGTATGGAGGCGCGCCCGCGCTCCGGCCGGTGGTGTGTGTGGGCCGGATCGTTCAGCATCAGCGCTTGCCGGATGGCCGGCATGACATCATGTTGCATGGGGTTGCGCGGGCAAAGATCGTTGCGATGCATGAAGCGGATGATTCGCGGCCGTACCGCATGGCGGAGTTGGAGCCGCTGGAGCCGCTCGATATGAACCGTCCGCGCATGATGCGCGTTCGCCGGGCGATGCATGCATTGCTTGCGCGCCCACGCTTGGAGCGCGTCATTGCGGCGCGTCATGTACTCGATTGGTTTGCTCGTGATGACGTGCCGACTCATGCCGCGATTGAAGTGGCGGGGTATGCATTGGTTCGCAATGCAGAAGCTCGATATCAATTGTTGGCCGAACCGAATGCATTTCGGCGCGCGGGGATTGTGCGCGATGCGATTGTGGATCTGGAGCGCTTGATTTGCATGGCAGAACGCCAGCACAGTGCTGATTGGCCGAAGGGTGAGAGTTGGAATTAGGGGCGGGGTGAGCCGGCGGGCGCGGAGGGTGCGGATGGCACAACCGGCGCGGATGGAGCAACAGGCGGGGATGGCGCAACAGGCGCAGATGGCACCAGAGGCGCGGATGGCGTAAGAGGCGCCAATGGAGCGATTGGTGCCGCAGGCGCAGCCCCATCTGCGGAAGTACTTGGAACTGTTCGAAGCGCCGGCAGGTGTGCTTGACTGGTGGCGGCATCCAGGGCGGTGTTCCACTCAACTACTTCATTGGCGAAACGTTTGAGCAACGGGGCGGGATCGCCTTCAATCACGATCTGCGTGATGGCGTCGCCCTTGGCTAAGGCATCAACCACCGCTTGTCCCGATGCAACGGTGCCAAAGATGGGAATGTCCAAATTCCAGCGCGATTGCTCCTTCACCGTCACGAAGAACTGTATTCCGTGCGCGCGCTGGCCATCAGGGGACTTCTGCATGGCCACCATGCCTGGACCGTCAAACATGAGTTTGGCGCTGAATTCACGGCGAATGGTGTAGCCCGGGTCGAACGACTGACCGGGTCCGCCACTTTGGCGCAAGACCCGCGTCCAATCATGAAAGGCACTGCGGTCATACGCGCCGCGCTGCACAAGATTGACAAAGTTGGCGCAGGAGATGGGAGCTTCCGCAACACGCAAAGTGATTCGAAATGTGCCGCGCGCGGTGTCGACACGTGCCGTGAGCGCGGGGGCAGAAGCGCCCGTTGGCGGCGCAGCGGTGGTCGCCTGTGGGCCGGCAACAAACGCAACGATGCATGCAAGTGCAAGTGCCACGGTTGCCAACACATGGCGATGGTTCCGTATGGAGCGGGTTGGGTTCATCATTGGTGATTTACCGATCGTTCGCACTACCACCACTCGTTGTCGGTGCATCCATGTCAGTGGACTGATCGCTCGCCGAATCGCCGGCGTTGAGTTGGGCGATGCGTTCATCGATCCCACGCAGTCGCCATTGCGCGGTGCGCGTTTCCGCGTCACACGCCATGATGCGCTCCGCGAAGATCGCACGCGTTCGTGGATCGCCGGATGATGCTTGCTCCATACGAACAGCCGTGTCCCGCACCAATCGGCGCCGCTTGTCAATCAATTCTTGCAAGCGCCGCTGCGCGCCCAAAAGTGCAACCACCGCTTGCGGTGGCGCGCCGGACTGCGCACTGGCCACGATGGCGTCAAGCTCTTCTGAGTTGGCAGCGCGCTTACTCAATTCGCGACGCGATGCATTCAATCGCAACTGCAGGTCATACATCATGGCAGTGAGCGGCTCGCCCAGTGATGGCCCGCCGATCTCTGTGGCGCGTGCTACCGAAAGTTCAAGTGCGCTTTCGGAATCAAAGATCCATGGCCAGATCGATCGATCTGCCGCATCACGCAGGAGCTCCGCCGCGGGCGCTGGAAGCATTTTTAAGAGGGCAAGCGCCGCATCATGATTGGCTGCACGCAACGGTGCTTCGGACGCGCGATCGCGTGCTGCGAACTGGTCGAGCAAGCGAATTCGTTCGTCGATGGTGGCCTGCGGAGCGGTGAGTTCCCACGCCGGTCCCCAGGATTCTTCCAGCCGTGCGCGATCAAGGGCGGTATTCATCAGTTCCACACGCCGCGCAGCGATGACGCTGGCGAGGCGTGACCAATGTCGTTCCAGCGCGCCCTCAATTCGGCGGCGATCCATGCCAGTGATTCCAGATTCGTCCAGTAAATCCGGTAAGCGAACAGCCGCGGCGGGGTCATTGGCGGGTACATCATCACGCTTGACCACGCGCATGAACAGCGCCATTCCAGGCAGTTGTGCGGGTTCGCTTGTTCGAAGCGTTGCGGCACGCGTGATGAATTCCATGTCCGCCGCAGCAAGTGTGCGGCGCCAGTCAATGGTTGCTTCCAGCAGCGCGGCAAGCTCCGGACCAGCCATTGGTTCCAACGAGCCAGTGGCAGTGGCACTTCGGTAGGCAGCCGACAATCGTGAGTGAACGAGCGCGGATGCGTTGGCGTACGACACCTTGGTGAGCGACTCGTACTGCAGGAGCAACGAATCCAGCGAATCTTTCGCGCCCGGTTCGGCGCCCAGGGCTGCGGCGGCGGCGCGCATCTCCTCGGCCGTAGACGGCGCAGGCACCAGCGTGGCCATGAGTTCCGACTCAGCCGTGGCGCGAGCGGCGGTGCGCGCGTCGCGGCTGGGATTGGCGCCGCTGCCATGTGCGGGGCGCGCGGTGGCAAGTACTGGCGTGGCAGGGTTGCTAGTTGGAGCCGTCGCAGGTGGGGCGATCGGTGCTTCGGGCGCTGCCGTCACTGGTGGATTCGGTGGCGCGGCGTCCGGCGCACCCGCAGCGGGCGGCGCGTTCATGAGTGCAGCGCTGAGTATCGCGACGATCATCGACGACGAGCATATCCTCGGGGCATGCCCTCCTACTGGCTTTGCAAGACTGAACCCTCCGTCTATTCCATCGCTGACCTGCGCCGCGACGGCGTGACGGGCTGGGAATGCATTCGCAACTACCAAGCGCGTAATTTCATGCGCGATTCCATGTCGCCGGGCGATCGAGTGTTGATTTACCACTCCAATGCGGAACCCACCGGCGTCGCCGGCGTTGCCGAGGTGGTGGGCGAGGCGCGCGCTGATCCGACCCAGTTTGACCCCAAGAGCGAGTACCACGACCCCAAGTCAACACGCACCGCGCCTCGGTGGATGATGCGTGACCTCAAGTTCGTGGAGTGCTTCACGCAGGTGGTGGAGCTTGAAGAACTGCGCGCCGCGGCCGCCTTGCAGTCCATGGTTGCGCTGCAGAAGGGAAATCGCCTCAGCGTGACGCCGGTCACCGCCGCGGAGTTTGCTGCGGTGCTGCAACTGGCGAAATCATCGAAAGGCCGAAAGCGCTGATTGGGGTATCGTTTACGGTGTCGCTGGCATTCGCTGGCGCAAGGAGGACTTCGATGGGTGCAGGAATCGGAATCATCGCGCTGGGAATCATTGGTTTGATCGCCGTGGTGGCACTCGGGCTGGTGCTATGGGGCATTGGTGTTTACAACTCACTCACGCGCTCGCGCATTGCTGCGCAGGGTTCGTTTAGTGGCATTGATGTTGAACTCAAGCGTCGCCATGATTTGGTGCCAAACTTGGTCAATACGGTCAAGGGCTACGCGGCGCACGAGAAGCAGACCTTTGAAAGCGTCATCTCCGCGCGCGCCGCTGCGGTGCGTCCCGGCATGAACATGGACGAGCGCCTCAAGGCAGAACAAGGCCTGGGCGGTGCACTTGGTCGCCTGATGGCTGTTGCCGAGGCGTATCCAGACCTCAAGGCCAACCAGAATTTCTTGCAGTTGCAGGGCGAGCTTTCGCAGATTGAAAATCGAATCGCTGGAGCGCGTGGTGGATACAACGGCGCGGCGCAGACGTTCAACTCCACCGCCCGGCAGTTTCCTGCACTGTTCATTGCCCGCATGTGCGGATTCCAAGACATGCCATTCTTTGAAGTGGATGATCCGGCGCAGCGCAACGCTCCGCAGGTTCAGTTCTGACGGACTTCGTTGGCATGGCACGCGAACGCATCGTTTCTGCAGCAGAACAAGCCACCGACGCCGAACAGGCAACCGGTGCGCTTCGTCCTGTTCGCATTGATGAGTACGTTGGTCAGCGTGATCTCATTGAGCGGATTCGTATTGCCATCGAAGCGGCCAAGGGACGCGGCGAACCGATGGAGCACGTGCTTCTGCATGGTCCACCGGGGCTTGGGAAGACCACGCTGGCGCATGTCATTGCCGCAGAAATGGGCACCCGCGCCTATGTGACCAGCGGCCCCGCACTCACCAAGGCGGCCGATCTGATTGGCACACTCACCAAGATGGAGGCGCATGATGTCCTCTTCATTGATGAGATCCACCGTCTCCCCACCGCGGTTGAGGAATACATCTACCCCGCCATGGAAGACTTTCGCATCGACTTCACTGTCGATAGCGGCATGAATTCCAAGGTGGTGAAGTTCGGGCTGCGGCCGTTCACGCTGATCGGTGCAACGACGCGCTCTGGTCTGTTGACGCAGGCGTTGCGATCACGATTTGGGATTGCGCACAACCTTGGCTTCTATCCGGTGACGGACATTGTTGCCATCTTGGCGCGCGCTGCCGGGTTGTTGCGGATGGATGGAATTCCCGCAAGCACCTTGCAGTCGATTGCCGAACGGAGTCGCGGCACACCGCGCGTGGCGCTTCGGCTGCTGCGACGTGTGCGTGATTTCTCCGCGGTGCGTGCCGCCGGGCGGCTTGACACTCGGGTGGTCGACGACGCGCTTGCCCTTGAGGGCGTCGATGCGCTGGGGCTTGATGAACTGGACCGCCGCTACTTGCGGACGTTGGCCACCACGTACGGAGGCGGGCCGGCCGGTCTGGAAGCGATCGCTGCCACCATTGGTGAAGATGCGCTCACGCTTGAAGATGTGGTTGAGCCGTACCTGTTGCAGGTGGGATTCTTGGCGCGCACTCGGCAGGGTCGCCGGTTGACCCATGCAGCATTCCGACACGTGGGCATCGAACCGCCCGCGCGTTCGGAAGAACTCTTTGATTAACTAGCCCGCGTGGTGCGGATTGCAGCGTGCTCAGCGGTTGATCGCTTGCGAATTGAAGGGCAGGGGGCTTGCTTGGCCACCGATAGCGATGTTGATTCCACCGAAATACTGGTCCTGAATGGCGTCATAGCCAATGGTGGCCAGCAGCGTGAAATCAGGCATTTCGCGACTCAAATTGGCGGTGAACAGGCGGAAGTCGTTCTCTTCGAGGTCGTAGGTTGGAACGAACGACGCTGTGTAGGCCTTGCTGATCTGGTAGTTCACGCCACCGGAGAGCAACGAGTCAGAGAGGTACACGCTCTCCGGTGCGAAGTTGTTGATACCACGGTATTCGATGAATGTTGAAACATCCGGTGAGTGTTGCATGGTGGCGCCGATCGAGCCGCGGCCCGCACTTGCCAGTCCAAACGCGCCGGTGCCGTCCGAGGGCAGATCATCGGCAAGCAGATAGGTAATGCTGCCGCGCAGTGTCAACGAACTACTTGCCGCAAATTGGAAGCTGCTGTACGCGTTACGTCCCCACTGACTCAATTCCGGGCGCCACGCGAAATACTGCGGGAACAGACTCTGTTTGTACTTGGCGCCGTCGGTGTAGTTACGCGCTAAGTCGTCGCCGCTTTCGTTCCACATGATGCCAACGTCAAACATTAACCAATCGACGGACTGCCAATTACCGGGACCGCCACGCATGGTTTGCAAGCGTTGCTTCAGTCCAGCTTGCACGACAGCGCCGCCGGTGGCACCCTCCATCTCTTGGTCGTAGATCGCGTAGGCGAGGTCATCGGCGGAGTTGTAGCCAGCCCAAGTGTTGACGTACGGAGTCAGCACATGGCGCATGCGGTGCAGATCAAGTGTTGCCACTTCGAACTTGTCAAAGTTGGAAGTGAAGTCGGCGCTGGAGCGGAAGCCGGTAGCGATGATGGCACGGAAATCTTCAGCTTCAGTGTTGTAACTGCTGCGATCACCGCTGATGTATCCAAAGACGTTCGCGGAGGTAAATGGCGTGATTTTCCAGCCATTACCACCGAATGTTGAGGAGAGTTCTTGGCGGGTGAAGATGCGCGAGACCGTATCGCCGTTGTATCCGCTGGATTCGTACAGATCGGTCAACGTAGTGGCATTGGTGAACGTCTTGCCGGGCGCATACGTTTGGCCGTTCAGGTTGAACGTATTGGGCCGTACGCCCGTACTGTCTTGTGATCCGCGGCCAAACTCCAGAGCCATCAGGTTCAAGTTGTATTCCTGCTGCCAGACGATGGAATCACCAAACAGCGTGTCGCCCCAACGCTTGTAGGCAACCTCAGGGAATTTGCGCACTTGGTATGGCCGCGATGCCAACTGCGAACTGTTGGTGATCACGTCGTTGGTGGGAATTGCTCCAAGTGCAGAGAACTCCGAACGGTCGCCGCGATCAACGTAGTAGGTGCTGGTTTCGCGCTGAAACTCAGTGGCAAACTGTTGCTGCCGCCAGACCTGCAGGAAGCTTTCATCGCTGACATAGGAAGTGCGCAATTCCAATTTTGACGTATCGGAGAACACAAATTCGCGCGACAGATTGAATGTGCCGCGAATGGTTTCGCTGGCGACCACCTCCTCGCCCGCGGAGGTCTGCTCAGGATTTCCGAAGTCGTCGATGATCAATGCGTCAACCTTGGCACCACCTACTTTGCCGCGAACGCCGCCGCCAGCACCGTAATTGGTGAGCGTTTCTTGCACCAGATTCAGGTCAGTGTCGCGCGGCTTGGCAATCCCCATCAGTGAGAACAGGTCCCACTCGGAGTAGATCTGCGCGCCGGTCAATTCGTTGTAGTTGCCACTGATGGCTCGAATCGGCGGCATCATGTCGCCTTCGGATGCAAAGGTGGGCAGCCAGAAGAATGGCACTGCGCCAGACTTGAAGGTCACGTTGTCAGCACGGAGTTTGCTGATGGTTCCACCGTCGGCGCCTTCGGCTTCGGTGATGGTGGCGCGATCGGCACCGATGGAAAGATGCGGCTCGAAGAACTCGCTCATGGAGATCTGAATGTCATTACCTTCAAACTGCTGCTGCGAATACTGGCGCAATTCCGCGGCGCGTGCAATGAGTGGTACGCCACTTCGAGCGGTGGTGCGGAGCACGCTATCCACCATGCTGGCTTTGCCGGTAGCAAAGTCGTAGTAGGCACGGCGGGCACGGATCACATACTTGAAGTCAGTGGCGTAGACATCACCCTCCAGGTAAATGCCAGCCACGGACTCAGCGGTGGTTTCAGTGGATCCACCCTTGAGCGCACCGAGTGTTCCCTTCTTCAGAAACACCACGCCACGATCAGCGCGCATTTGTAAGGCTCGCGACGCGCCACCTTCAAACCGCGGCAAAACGTCAATGGTCACGCCCTTGGTGAGTGCAATTTGATCCGTCTGCGCGTCAGCATCAATCTGCTCGGCGGCAAAGGACACCATGCTGTCCGGCGCAACGATTGGTCGCGATGATGAGCCGGGGATCGCTTCACCAGCAACGACTGGAATTGGCGGGGCGGCAGGCATTTGCGCCATCAATTGTGCAGCGCCGGGCTGCGCGGCTGCTTCCAGCTTCGCCGCAACACTTCGGTCGAGTGGTGCGTTTTCGCCAACCACCATCGGGGCTGGCTTCGGCGGCTTCGGCGGTCGAAGTACTTCAGGAAGAATGCGCAGCGCGGGTGGCTTGGCGCTCAGTTCAACCAGGTATGCGGCGAGCCGCTGTTGCGCGCGCGCCAGGTCTTCGTTGGCCGCAGGAGCGGTTGGCTCAAAGAGCACCGCTGAGAGCGAGACATCGCCGTAGGTGCTGGCAGTGATGAAGAGGTTCGAACCGCCAGCGCCAAGACCGGCCGCCTTGGTGGGCTCGATGGTTTCCGGGAACCACACAGCGATCTGCGTGATGAGTCCCTTCGCACTTGGAATCCGTTCGATCCAAATGACCGCGCGGTCGGAAGTGAAGTCGTAGGTGCCAAGGTTCACACCGACGCGGCCGGTGAGATAGACGCGCTGCGTGCTGTCCACTTTCCAGACGTGAGCATTGGTGGAACGAAGCGTGATCGGCCACACACCGGGCTCGGTGGGAATGACAAATCCGCCCAATCGATCACCCTCGACGCGTGCTCGTTCCACTTGACCATGCGCGGTGGATAGAACCGCCGTGACGCTGAGGCAACCAATGATGGATGCCAAACTTCGCATGGTGGTGATGGACGCGCCGGGCACGGGCGGAAGGCTACTTGAGCCGCGGGCGGTTCACCGCCAACTGATGGGGCGCCCGCTCAATCCGTTGATTTCTTTTAGCAAGGTCATCGCCACGATCCCGGCCAGGGCGAGCGCGGCCATGCCCAGCGCCTCGGCTTGCAGACCGGCGGCCATCAGCCATGCCGCCGCGTAGACGGCTTGCCACATGGCGCCGTAGCGACGAAGTCGTTCAGCGCCAGCAGCGCCGGGGGATCCCGCCACTTTTGCACGCACCAGGAGCAGGAATCCAGCAAGCGCCAAGACCGGCCAAATGATTCCGATCGGTCCCGAGCCAATCAGTTCATCACCGCGCGCCACTTGCGGCCAGTAGCCGCCCGCGGAATTGCGCGCTGCGAGCGCTCCGCCGCCAAGGAGGGCGATCGACCAGAACAACCACACGGCTACCAATGAAAGAATGCGCTTGGTTCCAAAGTACGGCCGCTTGTCTTCGTATCGATGCACGCTGGCAGCAATGGCCACCGCGTGCGACATGGACCACCAGATCGGCAACGTGAACGTCAGTGTCCAGTTGGGGATGAGCATGTTGGCTGCATGCAGGAGGCCGATGGTGACGATGCCGATGGATGGAATGTGTTTGCCGATGGCGTCATAGAACATGACTGCTGCAGCGACGGCAACCGTCAAGATCAAGGCGGGCTCGCCCAGTGTGCTTGCCGAAATCACCGCCGTCATCAATGCGCCGAACGAAAGCAGTGCCGCGCTTGAGGTGCGGATGCGACCAGCTGCAAGCGGTCGCTCTGGGCTGAAGCGCCGATCATGGCGGACATCAAGGAGATCATTCAGGCTGGCCGCGAAACTGAATAGGCCGATCGCAACCAGCGCGGTACACGCCAGCGCCTTCCAAAGTGGCATGTGATAAAGCGGTAGGTGCACGTACCGCGGGTCGGCACGTGTGAGCAGCGTCACCAGCCACAGCTCGCACACCGCGCCGAACGCGAGGGAGAGCCGCGTCAGTTGAAACGCGTCGAGGATGCGCTCGGCAACTGGACGCACCGGGTCATGGTAACGGGGCGCTGCTACGATCATCAGCCCGACGGTGGGCATTCCGCCCGGAACCGCCGGGCGCGTCAGTTTGCGTGTGCTCCTGAAGCAAGTTGCTTGTTCTGAGATTCAACAGAGATCCGTACCGAAATGAAGGCTGACAGCACTATTCCTGCGGACGCACGCGGGCTTCGCGTGGCGATCGTGGTGAGCGCGTATCACCGTGATATTACTGAGGCCATGGAATTGGCAGCCACTGCCGAGTTTCTGCGCCTTGGAGGCCAAGCATCGGACATCGTTCGCTTGCAGGCCCCAGGAGCATTTGAGATTCCGCTACTCATTGACACGGCGCTCGCACGTGCAGGCATTGCAGCGGCCGTAGCGATTGGGTGCATCGTGCGCGGGGAGACGCGACATGATCGGCACCTTGGTCAAGCCGTGACGAGTGAGTTGGCGCGCATTTCCGTGACGCGCGGCAAGCCGGTTGGTTTGGCAGTGTTGACTGTTGAGAATTTGAAGCAGGCACGCGCGCGTGCGGGTGGCGAGATCGGTAACAAAGGCGCGGAAGCAATGACCGCCGCGCTCGCCTGTGTGCGCGCTTGTGAGGACCTCCGCCAATGACTAGCAATGAACGAACCACTGGCGCTGGGGCAGCCGGTGGGCACGAACGACTCCCTGAAGGTGCGGCCACACTTGCGATGCGTCGTTGCGCGCTGCAGGCCATGTATCAATTGGACGCTGGACAGAGTTCCGATGGGGCGTTGGTTGGCATGTCACAAGCGGAAACTGATGCCGATCATGCAGCTGTTGGCGACATTGAGCGTGGCATGGCGCTTGCTGCGCTGGCGTGGGAATTCCATGACGACGCTGACCGTGAAATTGCAACGTTGGCCCGCGAATGGCCACCGCACCGGCAGCCAGTGGTTGATCGAAATCTGCTGCGCTTAGGGTGGTACGAACTTCGTCAATCATCCGAGCCGCCACGCAAAGTGGTCAGCGATGCCGTCGAATTGGCGAAGGAATTTGGAACGGCTGATAGCGGCAAATTCGTCAACGGCGTGCTCGACAAGATCATGAATGGGGTGGGCGGCAATGTGAGTGATGACGATGCGGCCGCTGGCGATGCGGAAGCCGTGGGGGAAGGCTGAGATGTTCTTTCGTGCCGCGGTCGATGCGATCAAGCGTGGCTTGCAGAAGACGGCCGAGGTATTCGGCGCCGGGTTTCGTTCCATTCTGCATGGTCGGACGCTCAGTGAGGAACTGATCGACGATATTGAGCGGACGTTGGTTAGTGCTGATGTCGGGGTGCGCGCGGCGCGTGAGATCGCTGCGGAGTTGCGCGCGGAGTTTCGCTCTGGCCGTGTGCCGCGCGGAGAGGATGCGATTGAATTCCTCAAGGCGCGTTTGAAGGCACGTCTGGCATCGGGTTCGCGCGCGATCGCTGTGGCGGCTTCGAAGCCAACCGTTGTGCTTGTGGTTGGGATCAACGGTGCCGGCAAGACCACCAGCGTTGCCAAGATCGCCAAGAGTTTGAAGGATGACGGTCGGAGTGTGTTGTTGGCTGCCGCCGATACATTTCGCGCGGGTGCCGTGGCGCAACTGGAAACATGGTCGCGGCGCCTTGGTGTGGACCTTGTGAAGGGTGCGCAAGGAGCGGATCCCGCAGCCGTGGCGTTTGATGCAGCGGAGGCTGCGATCGCGCGCGGAGTTGACGTGTTGCTGGTCGACACGGCGGGACGCCTGCACACGCAAGACAACCTGATGCGGCAACTGACCAAGATCAGAAATGTCCTTGCCAAGAAGATTCCGGGCGCCCCGCACGAGATTCTCTTGGTGCTTGATGCCACCAGCGGCCAGAACGCGGTGCTGCAGGCAACGGCATTTAAGGCTGCCTGCGATGTCAGTGGAATCTTCTTAGCCAAGCTTGATGGCACGGCCAAGGGCGGCATTGTGGTTGCGATTCGCGATGCGCTGGACGTGCCGGTGAAACTGGTTGGAGTTGGCGAAACGCCCGACGATGTGCAGCCCTTCGACCCGGATCGGTTCGTGGAAGCCATGTTTGCTGCATGAGCCGGGCTGCCTAGAATGCCCCCCATGCTTCGGAAAGCGTTCACACTCGTTGAGCTCCTGGTGGTGGTTGCCATCATCGGAATCCTCATTGGGATCATTGTTCCGAGTGCGCGGGGGATTCAGCGCGAAAGTCAGAATGCGGGGTGCCTCTCCAACCTGCGCCAAGATTTCATTGCAGTGGATTCTTATCGGCAGCAGAACAGCGGTCGTCTGCCCATGTGTGAATTCCTGCCGGTGGTCACGGATGCTGGTATTGACGGTGGGTTGCCGAACTTTCTTTCGGGCTTTATCCCGGCGGATTCCTCGTCATGGATTTGCCCATCTGACAAAGATGA
>CALQCP020000018.1 GCA_943329105.2 Chitinophaga pinensis
ATTGTTCCGTAGTCACCCGGCACGGTGACGGTCTGGCATTCGTCGGGCGTGCCGTTGTGGTCGATATCGCCGCTCGTACTGCCCGCGATATCGCACGCATCGGGGCGCAGGTTGCCGTTGCAGTCAGTGCCCGGAGTCTCCGTCACTTGGCAACTATCGATGCGGCCGTTCTGGTCGCAGTCGACGGTGGTGCCACCGATGGCGAGATCGCAGCTGTCGATGATGCCGTTCGTGTTGCAGTCAAGCGCGGGCGTTGTTGCAAGTTCGCAGGCATCGGGCACGCCGTTGAGATTGCAATCTTGCGCGGCGCCGCGGGCGATGTCGCAGCTGTCGGGCACGGTGTTCAGGTTGCAGTCGGGAGTTGTGCCGTCGTGAGTCTCAGCGATATCGAGGCGGTTGTTGCCGTTGCAATCGCCGGACTTCGCTTGGATGCCCACGTACTGCAGGCGGAACTGCGTGAGCGCCGCGTTCTTGCATTCAGAGGAGTCGACGCCGGGGGAGCCGGTCATTGACACGACCAGGATTGCGCCGGTCCCGCCGTTTGGGGATATCAGCGCGTTGAACTCCGCGCGTGTGAGGGTGATGATCGCGCGGTCCGGTGTGGCGGGGCAGTCATTGCCATCCGCCTCGAAGAAGCGCCGCGGGGTGCCGCCGTTGAGCGAGAGCTCCACGTATTCGTTGATGCGGTTGAGGTCACCGATGAGATCGATGGTGATGGTGACCGCCGACTCCGCGAACGGCAGCGCGGTGAAGGAGTGCTCGCGCGTTGCGAGCCCGCTGGGAGCGCCGAGGTTCTCGGTGGTGGAATCCACCATTACCGCGCCTTGGCACGTATCGGGGATGCCGTCAGCGTTGTAGTCCGTGGCGCGGCCGGTGGCGATTTCCCACGCGTCCGGCAGGTTGTTCAGGTTGCAGTCGGGCTGGCAGGAATCGGGGATGCCGTTCGAGTCAGTGTCGGCGCTGGCGCCGGAGGCGATGTCGCAGCTGTCCGGGAGGGAGTTGGAGTTGCAGTCGGTGAAGGTTTCGCAGGCTTCGCCGATGCCGTTGTTGTTGCAGTCGAGCTGGTCGGGGTTGGAGGTGGTGGGGCAGTTGTCGAGGGAGTTGGGGATGCCGTCGGCGTCAGGGTCAATACACGGAGTTCCTTGTTCGCAGCAGTCGGGGATGCCATTGGTGTTCGCGTCGGCGACATCGCCCGCGAGGATCTGGCCGTAATCGACGATGTTGTCGTTGTTGCAGTCGGCGGACCATTCAATCGTGTAGCTGGGAATTGAGTTCCCGTAGCAGGTTCCGACAGCACTCATGTCGTTCCATCGGGAGGTGTTGAAGATGAACTGCAGATAGTGCTCCCCTGGGAGGTCATTCGGCCCCTGACCACAACTTCGGGCATCGTCAGGCTGCCCTCCATCCCAATTCGTATACGACCACAGCTCATCAGTTACCCAACGCCATCCGTCAGAACCGATCTGCGAGTTTGTAGGCTGAAATCCACCAAGGAATGGTCCAGCTTTGATAGCGTTGCTGTTGAAGGCTCCCGGAGTCGTAACTGCGACCTCGTAGACGAATTGGTTCTCAGTTGCTCCAGTTATGGTCGCGAGATAGCCCCCTCGTGCGATTGCATCTGCCCGGCATTCGTGCCAGTTGAGGCTTGTTGGGTTCAGTATCACGGCATACCAATGCCCATTCCCCCCCGACCCCTTCCACTGCACCGCCTGCTGCCCCCACGCCGTGCTCGCGCACGCCAACACTCCAACAACCCCTGCTGCGAATGACTTGATGCTCATGTCGATGCCTCTCAAACAGCTCCCCGGATGGGGCGGTTGGTGTGTGTGCCTGGATGCGTAACCCCTGGTGGTTGCGCGCGAGTTCGTAAGGTAATCCGCCGCCACCAATTCTCCGCATCGAATTGCGTCCCTTAGCACCCATTTACTGGAACATTTCTGCAGAGAACAGGTTCTGAGCCGCCGCGGGCCAGTCAATGTCGGGGATAGAAAGCAGCGCAGGCACCAGGGGATTGTCCCATGGTGCCTGCGTGGTGTGTTTGGTTGGGTAACAGCGCTCTGGGCTGTTTCAGGTCATGGGTCGCACGGACCCCATGCTGACAACAGGATTCCAAGGTCTGCGCCGTTGACGATGCCGTCGCTATTCAGATCTGACACACAGCCGCCTTGGCACTCGAACCAGCTCCCAAGCAAGATACCGAGGTCCGCTCCGTTGACGACACCATCAAGCGTCAGATCGCCCACGCAATCGCAGATGGTGTTATTGCCAAGGTTGGCCCATGCACCACTGACGTTTGGTCGAGGGGTGTTGTTGCACACATTGGTGGATCGCAGCGAGATACTTGGCGTCCCAGTGGACGGTGCAGAGATGCCGATGCCGCCCTGTGCGATAAGGGCACTATTGCCCGTCACCTCACAGAGGTCGAGTGATGTGGTTGCCGTGGGGCTACCAAGCGCATACCAAGACACGCCTCCGACCAGGCCATTGCTGTAGTTGTTGCGCACGATGACATGCATCAGGGTCGGATTCCCTTGTACGAGGTGGACGCCACCGCCTCGAGCGTTGCAGGTGTTGTTCTCGATAGTGACATCAGAGATTCGCTGCGTTCCTTGATTGGCTTGGAATCCGCCACCATCCGAACTGGCGCTGTTGTTTCGAATGGTGGTACTGCGCACCTGACCGCTGCAACGCAAGAAGTACATGCCACCACCAAAGCCGCCCGCATTTTGCTCCACAACACAGTCGCGAATGCTTGCTGCGCTGTCAATCCCAAAGATGCCTCCGCCTGCGAGCGCGGTCGGTGAACCCGGTACGGGTGTTCCGCTGTTGCCGCCACGAATGGTGAATTTCTCAAGGGCAGCGATTGCTGGCTCGGCGCCAGTGAATCGGACGACGGAGACCGTCTGATTGCCATTGCCCTCAATCACCGTGGTTGCCGCGCTGGCGCCGCGCACAATCACCGGCTTACCGTTGAAAGCAATTGGTCCGGCGTAGGTGCCTGCGGCCACCGAGATAATGCGCATCTCGTTTGTAGGCGCCGTATCGATGGCCGCTTGGATCCCGGCATATTGCCCGGGTACGGTCACGGTCTGGCACTCATCGGGCTTGCCGTTGGCATCAATATCAGCACTGGTCCCCGCCGCAACATCGCACGCATCAGGGCGTAGGTTGCCGTTACAGTCGGTGCCAGGGGTTTCGGTCACTTGGCAACTATCAATGCGACCGTTCTGGTCACAGTCGATGGTCGTGCCCCCGTCTGCAAGATCGCACGCATCGGGGCGCAGGTTGCCATCGCAGTCGGTACCAGGGATGTCCGTCACCTGGCAACTATCAATGCGACCGTTCTGGTCACAGTCAATGGTGGTGCCACGGGTTGCAAGTTCGCAACTGTCAATGATGCCGTTCGAGTTGCAGTCAAGGGTGGGGTTGGTTGCGATTTGGCAGATATCGATGGTGCCATCAAGATCACAATCAGCAAACCCGCCGCGACCAGTGTCACAGCTGTCTGGAACATTGTTGTGATTGCAATCGGGAACGAGACCCTCGTAGATCTCATAGATATCGAGTCGATTGTTGTGATTGCAATCGCCAGTGGCGGGGTTGATGCCCAGGTAACTGACCTTGATTTGCGTCAGTCCATTGCCCTTGCACTCCGTTGGATCCACGGTGATTGGGCACGTTGCAGTGACCGTCAACGAACCACTCCCAGCGGCGAGAAGTGCCGCGTATTGCTGCCTGCTGAGGGTGATAGTGCCGCGGTCGGGTGTGCTTGGGCAGCTGTTACCGGTGGTCTGGAAGAACCGCTGTTCCGGCCCTCCGTTGAGTGCCACATTGACAAATTCCGTTGTTCCGTTCAGGTCACCGCGTGCGTCGATCGTTACGGTCACGGTGGATTCGGCATACAGCGCTTTGGGGATCGTAAATGCACGCGCATCGAATCCTGATGGTGCTCCAAGGTTGCCGCTATCGTTAGTCACGTAAACGGCGCCTTGGCATGTATCGGGGATTCGATCAGCGTTCGCGTCGGGAACGGAACCGTTGAAGATCTCTTGCAAGTCAGAAATCTGATTCATGTTGCAGTCCAACTGGCATTCATCGGGGACGCCGTTGGTGTCCGCATCAATGCTGGTGCCGGCGGCGATATCGCATGAGTCAGGAAGACCGGTGTAGTTGCAGTCGGTGAAGTTTTCACACGCCTCGCCGATGCCGTTTCCGTTGCAGTCAGCTTGCGTTGGGTTGGCAACGGCGGGGCAGTTGTCTTGGCAGTTGAGAATGCCATCGCCATCATTGTCCACTGGTCCGCATGTTCCGCAGCTGTTCGGTGGGCAGCCATTGCTGCAGGTACCAAAGACGGTGGGGCAGGCATCGACGATGTTGGGAACGCCGTCGCTGTCGGAGTCGGTGTAGAGCAGGTTCGTCGACGAAGCCGTGGTCGTAACGGTTGCGCCAGTGACGCCGTCCTTGACTGCGCTGGTTCCGCCCCAGAAGACGCTGGCGGTGCCAGGTGCCATCACCAGGTGCGCACACCAGATGCCGAGGTTAGAAGAGCCAGCAGTACCGGTATTGGTGCGGGTGCCAGTCATGCCGCTCATCGACTCAGCCAAATTGTCCGGGAGTGTCGGTGGGCTTATGAACCAACCAGCATTGATTGGGACGGTTGGAGCAATCGACGACCAGTTGGTGAAGTTGCCATCGGCGCCGGTACCTAACGAAGCGTAGTACTGACCTTTGTATGGGGCGCCACCGTCAACACCGTTCGTCATGAAACTGTCGACGATGTTGCTGCGGCTGTTAGTGTAGTTGGAATCTGGCTTCCAACCACGGGTGGCCGTGCCAGCTTGCTGGACAAACGTAGCGAGCGTTGAGCCGCCCTGCGTGGTCGTGAGGTTGACGTTGTAGACGTTCAGGAGTCGGTCGGAGGCGTTCGACACAACGGTAAACACGTCGATGACGACGTTGCCGTTACTTGCCGTGCGTGCGAATGCTGCGTAGCCAAGCACTCCCGCCTCCACCGAGGCGCTCATCGATGCAACGAGTGTTGTTCCAATAATGAATCCGAGTTTCATGGTGCTCCATACGGAAATGTCGGTACGAGCAAGACGCTCGTACCGACATTTCTAAAAGTTGATTTCTAGATGCAATGACTCAACATAACTCGAACACATCCAAAGTGCTGTACTACTCATCCACCACACAACTGCCACGCGCCGAGGAGTAATCCCAAGTCGGCACCACCCACGAAGCCATCGCCATCAATGTCGGCGAGGCACGCCCCGTTGCAGGCTCCCCACTCGCTCAACAAGATGCCAAGGTCCGCACCATTGACTTCACCGTCAAATGTCAAGTCGCCGAGGCAATCACAGATGGTGTTGCCACCGAGATCAACATAAGCGCCACTCACATTCGGCCGTGGGAGGTTGCCACACACCTCCGTGGAACGAAGCGAGCAAGTGGTTGAATTGGTGGTATCGAGCACGCCCAAACCGCCTTGGACGACCTTGGCGGAATTGCCAGTGATGGTGCAATTGTCGATTTGCAGGAACGCACTTGCAACATTCACGGGCACCCATGACACGCCGGCCACGACATTGAATGCCCGATTATTGCGTACCGCAGTGCGCGTGATGGTCGGCGTTCCATCCACGACGTGCAATCCGCCACCGCGGCTGTTGCACACGTTGTTCTCAACCACGCAATCAACCATACGAGGGCTACCGCGGTAGAGCTGGGCGCCACCGCCATCGGCTCCGGCATTGTTGAACTGAATCACGCAGCGTTCAATGGCTCCAGTGGATTTCCAAATGTACGCACCTGCGCCGTACGTCGCAATATTCTGCTCAATCACGCAGTCACGAATACTGGCTGCAGATTCGAAACTAAAGATGCCGCCGCCCACCAGGAATTGCGGTGAACCAGGGAAGGGACTACCCGTTCCGCCACCTCGGACCGTCACGCGCTCGAGTGCGGCGATGGCAGGCTCACCGCCAGTGAAGCGCACCACGGAAAGTGTTTGCCCAGACGCGCCATTGATCACTGTGCTCGCCGCACTTGCGCCGCGCACGATGACTGGTTTGCCGTTGAACGCAATTGGCCCGGCGTAGGTGCCCGCAGCGACGGAGATAATTCGCATCTCATTCGCTGGCGCGGCGTTAATGGCCGCTTGGATGCTTGCGTATTGACTAGGCACTGCCACGGTCTGGCATTCGTCCGGCTTGCCGTTGGCATCGATGTCGGGACTGACGCCGCTGGCCACGTCGCATGAGTCGAGTTTGCCATTCCCGTTGCAGTCCAGTGATGGGCTCTCGACAACTTGGCAGCTGTCGAGGCGACCGTCGCCGTTGCAATCCACAGTGGCGCCGCCGATGGCAAGGTCACAACTGTCGGGCTTGCCATTGCTGTTGCAGTCCTGTGTCGGACTCTCCACTACTTGGCAACTGTCGATGCGGCCGTTGCTATCACAGTCAATGGCCACGCCACTGGTAGCGATGTCACAGGTGTCAATCACGCCGTTGCCATTGCAATCAATGGCTGGGGTGGTGGTGATTTCACAGGCATCGATGGCGCCGTTCCCATTGCAATCCGTACCAACACCGCGCGCAATGTCGCAACTGTCGGGCACTTGGTTATTGTTGCAATCGGCTTGTGAGCCCTCGAAGGTTTCAATGATGTCGAGACGGCGATTTCCGTTGCAGTCACCAGACTTCGGATCAATACCGATGTAAGCGATGGAAACTTCGAGTTGACCTGCACCCTTGCACTCGGTGCTATCCACCTGCACCGGACAAGCCAGTGTGATGCGAAGTGAGCCGTCCGCGGTGAGCAGATCGTTGAACTGGCTTCGGGTCAGCACAATGGTGCCGCGATCTGGCGTGGCTGGGCAGAGCGAGCCGTTACTCTCAAACAGCCGACCAAGCGTGATGCCATTGCCAGCGACAGTGATCCACTCGCTCGGGTTGTTCAGGTCTCCGACCGCATCGACCGTGATAGTCACTGAGGTCTCGGCGAAGCGCAGGCTGGTGAAATCATGGACGCGGACATCCAGACCGGATGGTGAGCCAAGGTTTCCTGATGATGTCGCTACCAACACGGCGCCTTGGCAATTGTCAGGGGTGCCGTCGGCGTTGGCATCCGGTACGCGACCCGTGGAGATTTCCCATGCATCGGGCAAGCCGTTCAGGTTGCAGTCGGTTTGGCAGCTGTCCGGCACGCCGTTGGCGTCCACGTCACTGCTCGTACCAGAAGAAATGTCGCACGCATCGGGCAGCCCGTTGCCGTTGCAGTCTGGCAGCGCTTCGCATGCATCACCTTGGCCGTCGTTATCACAGTCGCCTTGTGAGGGGTTGGCAACGTCGGGGCAGTTGTCTTGGCAGTCAGGCTGGCCGTCATTGTCCTGGTCAGGTGCGGAACCGCAGCCACCGCAGATGTTTGCCGGGCAGCCATTACATGCGATGTCACCTGCCTCATTCGGGCAGGCGTCACTTGCGTCCGGGACACCATCACCATCATTGTCAGGGGTGACAGTGATGCCGCCGCCGCCGCCAACTTGCTGCAAGACCGCTCCAGTCACGCCATCGCGCACGGTGACTTGGCCGCCGAAGTTCACGGTAAATGTCGGGTCGGTGTTTGCAACCACCAAGTGCGCACACCACACCCCGTACTGCGCGCTTGCGTTGTTGCCGAGGTTCTGGCGCGTACCAATGATGCCAACAAGCGGTTCAGCCCTATTATCTGGCAACGTTGGTGGACTGCCGAACCATCCTGCGTTTGCTGGAACCGTTGTCGCATCACCACTTGACCAGTTGGTGAAATTGCCGTCAGCAGCTGTCGATGCGGATGCGTAGAACTGCCCCGACTCCGGCGCTCCTCCTTGAACTCCTAAAGTCATGAAGCTGTCAACGGAGCTTGCGCGCGTGTTGGTGTTCAGGTCTGGCTTCCACGCACGCGTGGCTGAGCCGGGCACGTGTACAAATCCAGCAGAAAGGCTGGTGGAGATGCTTCGGTTGTAGCAGTTCAGCACTCGATCATTGGGGTTTGTCACGCCTGCGAATACATCGATGACGGTGTTGGGGCCCGACTGCCGGACGAATGCCACGAAGCCGAGGAACTCGGCGTGAGCTGCAGCGGCGAGCGAAGAAGCAGCGACAACCCCGAATGCGAACGATTTGATGCTCATTTATAGATGCCTCTGAATCAACACCCCGGATAGGGCGTTTGGTGTGTGTTCCTGGATGCGTCACCCCGAATAGGCACGCGAGAATGAAGATGGTAATCCACAAGTACAAATTTTCCGAATCGAATGGCGTCTCTTAGCAAACATTTACCCGAACATTTCTGCAGAGAATGACTTCCGAGACTCCGGGTGCGTATCGCCCGGCTTTATTCCCCAACTACTCTCATTCCGTCCCGATGCCCTCCCGCCTCCGCAACACTCTCCGCCACGCCTTCGCTGTCGAGCCTCCAGGCCCGGCCATACCTTCGCCGGAAGAACGCGCTGCGCTCGATCCGCTCATCGCGGAGATTCGTCGGCGCGGCCTTGTCACTCCCGCGGTGTTCTTCCTGGAGAGCGTTGAGCCGCTCAACAATGTCGGTGCGCAGGCTTTGCACTTTATGCAGCCGTTCGCAACCGCCGTGCTCGACCCGGTGCGCTATGCAGTGCTCGTCAAGTACTTGGAGCGCCGTGGCAGCATCACGTGGGTGGCGCAGGAATTGCAGCGCTGACGCCGCAAGTAACCTGCGCCGCTCATGACCGCCCCGCACGCTGCCACGCCCACGCCGTCCTCGCCTTCCGGCAAGACTCCGCCCACGCCCGACCGCATTCAGGTCATCGTCGCTACGGACTGCGGGTCCACCACCACCAAGGCCATCCTGATCGAACTTGTTGATGGCCACTATCGCCAGACGCAGCGCGGGGAGGCGCCCACCACCGTGGAGGCGCCGTTTGCGGATGTCACACTCGGTGTCACCAACTCGGTCACTGAACTGCAAGAACTCTCCGGTCGCCGATTGATCGCTGATGACGGCACCGTGATTCGCCGCACGTCACTCACTGATCCAAACGGTTGCGATGTCTACATCTCTACATCGTCCGCTGGCGGCGGTTTGCAAATGATGGTGGCCGGTGTGGTGCGGCAAATGACCGCCGAAAGTGCGAAGCGCGCAGCACTCGGCGCCGGTGCGATCGTCATGGACACGATCGCTGCGAATGACAATCGCAAGCCGCACGAACAGATTCAGCGGATTCGCGAACTGCGCCCCGATATGGTGCTCCTCTCTGGTGGCACCGATGGCGGCGATCAAAAAAAGGTGGTGGAACTTGCGGAACTCATCGCGCCCGCCAAGCCGCGCCCGCGTTTCGGTGGTGAATACCAGCTGCCAGTGATCTATGCAGGCAATAAGGATGCCGCGCCCGCCGTGGCGCGCGTCTTCGGTGCGGGATTTGATCTGAGCATCGTTCCCAATCTGCGCCCGACGCTGGAAGCAGAGAACCTTGGCCCCGCGCGTGACCGTATTCATGATGTGTTCCTTGAGCACGTCATGGCGCACGCGCCGGGTTATGACAAGCTGATTTCATGGGCCGACGCGCCCATCATGCCAACGCCCGGTGCCGTTGGTGACATCTTGCAAACCATCGCGCGCAAGCGGGGAATCAACGCGGTTGGCGTCGACATCGGCGGCGCAACCACTGACGTCTTCAGCGTCTTTGACGGCGTGTTCAATCGCACCGTGAGCGCAAACCTGGGGATGAGTTACTCCATCAGCAACGTGTGTGCTGAAGCCACCATGCCGCGCATCATGCGTTGGGTGCATCTGCCAATGGACGAGCGCGAACTGCGCAATCGCGTCAAGAACAAGATGATTCGCCCGACCACCATTCCGCAATCATTGGAGGCGCTGGTGTTCGAACAAGCCGTCGCGCGCGAAGCGTTGCGCTTGAGTTACGAACAACACAAGGCGTTCGCTACCACGCTCAAGGGCGTGCAACAACAACGCACCGTAGGCGATGCGTTCAGTCAGCAAGCCGGCGGCGGGACGCTGGTGAACAACATGAAGCTGGATCTCTTGGTTGCATCAGGCGGCGTGCTCAGTCACGCGCCGCGCATGGAGCAGACCGCGCTCATGTTGATCGATAGTTTTGAGCCAGAAGGCTTCACGGAACTGGCGAAAGATTCCATCTTCATGATGCCGCACTTGGGGGTCCTTGCAAGCGTGCACCCCGACGCGGCGATGGAGGTATTTGAGAAGGATTGCCTGATATTCCTGGGCACGTGCGTTGCACCGCACGGCGAAGGAAAGCCTGGAAAGCAGTGCTTTTCGTGGACGCTCTCCGGCGCACGCAGCGCGCAGGGAACCATGGCGGTGGGCGAGATGCAGGTGCTTCCGCTTGCGCACCACGAGTCCTGCGAGATGACCGTAAGCCCCGAGAAGGGCTTCGACATGGGCGCTGGCCCCGGCAAGCCAGTGACACGCACTGTGCGTGGCGGAACAGTCGGTTTGATTCTGGACGCGCGCGGTCGTGCGATTACTGTTCCAGACGCAGAGAACGAACGGCGCGCCACGATTCAGAAATGGCTGACCGCGCTGCATGTGTATGAGTGAAGCGCGGACATGGTTGATTGGTACGGACAGGCGGTTGATCAGTACAAGCAGTTAGACACCTTTCGAGCAGACTCATGGCTAAAGCATTCACACCTGGACTCACCGTCACTGCCCGCACCACCTACCGCGCACGGCGCGTGTTGCCGATCACTGGTGATGTGCTTGTGACGCGCGGTGCACAGGTCAACGCCGATACTGTGGTGGCGCAGACATTCATGGAGGGCGATGCATTCCCCATGCGTGCCGCCAATATCTTGAGTGCAAACCCCAAGGACTTATCGGGATTAATGCTCAAAAAGCTCGGCGACACGGTGGCGAAGGACGAGCCAATCGCGCGCTCCAAGGGCATCTTTGGAATGATGAAGACGGAAGTGAAATCTGCCGCAGACGGGGTACTAGAAAGCATCTCTGACGCCACCGGCATGGTGATCATCCGCGGACCGCAACACCCAGTCGCTGTGCAGGCCTATGTGTCCGGCGAAGTGATCGAAGTGATTGCCGGCGAGGGCGTAGTGATTGAAAATGCAGTGGCGCTCATTCAGGGAATCTTTGGAGTCTCCGGCGAGACGCACGGACCGATCGCTATGGCGAATGCAGCCGCGGGCGACACGCTTGACGAAGCGCACATCACCGCTGCCATGAAGGGCTGCGTAGTGATTGGTGGCGCGCGGATGACGGCGGCGGCAATCAAGAAAGCAAAGACTGTTGGCGCAGCAGCGATTGTGTCTGGCGGCATTGACGACCAAGACCTGCGCGACTTCTTGGGTCACGACATCGGCGTTGCAGTCACCGGCAGCGAACGCACTGGCATCACGCTCATCATCACCGAAGGCTTTGGTGATGTTGCCATGGCGGCGCGGACCTTCAAATTGCTCGCCTCGCACGCCGGACGCGTGGCAAGCGTGAATGGCGCAACGCAGATTCGCGCGGGCGTCATGCGACCAGAGATTGTGATTCCGCTTGATGCCGCGCACCACGGCTCGGGTGGCGGTCCAGCCGCCGCGGCGGGCGGCGCCGTCGCTGGAATGCTTGAAATAGGCACTTCTGTGCGTGTCATCCGCGATCCGTACTTCGGCGTACTTGGCACGGTGGCCGCGCTTCCGGAACAGCCGGCAGTGCTCGGTTCCGGCAGTCGGGCGCGCGTCCTTGAAGTGGCAACGGTCGACGGATCGCGCATCACTGTGCCGCGTGCCAATGTTGAAGTGATCGACGGCTGAGTACGCGCCGCGATATTGTCGGGCGGAGGTACCCACGGCTGAGTTCATCTTTGGTACACCCCTCGCATGTCAGTAGCCACCATCCTCCTTCTGGCGCAGGAAGCCGGCGCGGAGAGTTCCACAGCAGTGACTTGGTTCATGCCCGGCAAGGGCGTGCTGGTCGTCGCGCTCGTAGTGGTGGTAGTGGCAGTGCTCGGCTCTATTTTGTGGGCGCGCGCGGGTCACTCGATTGTTGTTCGCAAAATCGCCGGTCTTGATGCCGTTGATGAAGCCGTTGGCCGTGCCACCGAAATGGGTCGACCGATTCTGTTCGTCCCCGGCATTCAGGACATGGACAACATTCAGACGGTGGCCGGCATCACCATCTTGAGCAAGGTTGCCAAGACTGCCGCCGAGTACGACGCCGACATTGAAGTACCGAACACCCGCTCCCTAGTAATGACCAGCGCGCGCGAGGCTGTGCACGCGGCGTACCTCTCCGCGGGTCGCACTGATTCATACAACCCCGACCGTATTTATTATGTGAGTGACGAACAGTTTGCGTTCGTTGCATACACCAGCGGCTTGATGGCGCGTAAGCGACCGGCCGCGTGTTTCTACTTTGGCTGTTTCTTCGCGGAAAGCCTGATTCTTGCGGAAAATGGCAACGCCATCGGCGCGATTCAGATTGCCGGAACCGCTGAGACCACACAGCTTCCGTTCTTTGTTGCAAGCTGCGACTACACACTGATCGGCGAAGAATTCTTTGCCGCCAGTGCATATCTGAGTGGCGAGCCGGATCAACTGGGAACACTGCTGGGGCAAGACATCATCAAGGCGGTGGTGTGGGTGATGATTGCGGTTGTCACACTGGTGGCCACCATTGCCGCGGTCACTGGGTCTGCTGGAGTCACGCAGTTCATCACCAACCTGCGTATCTCGATGGGAGGCGGATGACATGAGTCGTACCGTCGCAGCCATTGTTGCATCCATCGCGGGCTTGGTCATGGTGTTGACAGCCTTTGTGCAGCCACTCGAGTTCCTGGGGAGCGCGGTGGTGGATTGGTTCAATGTATTGGCCGCCATTGCATTTGTCTTAGGTGGCGCCAATCTGCTGAAGATGAACCTGATGAAGATCAGTGCGCGCGAGGCGGGCTGGGGATACTCAGCGGTCACGCTCGCGGCATTCCTCCTGACCCTTGCCGTTGGCATCTTGAAGGTTGGCGTACACCCCGACGCGCTGCACCCCAACGTGGCCTTCTCTGGCGACAAAGAAGCGGTCGGCGCACCCTTCTGGTGGCTCTACGAATATGCGATGAGCCCCATCACCAGCACACTGTTTGCGCTGCTGGCCTTCTACGTTGCCAGTGCTGCATTCCGCGCATTCCGTGCAAAGAACACCGCGGCCATCTTGCTTCTGGGCACGGCATTCATTGTGCTACTTGGCCGTGTGTATGTGGGCGTACTGATCACCTCATGGATCCCCGCCGACAACGCGTGGGTGGCATGGTTGCGCCTGGAAAATCTCAGCAGCATCATCATGAGCGTCTTCAACAACGCCGGTACGCGCGCCATGATGATTGGCATCGCGATCGGCGTGGCTGCTACAAGCCTCAAGATCTTGGTCGGGCTCGACCGCAGCTACCTCGGGCAGGGCGACTGACATGGCATCAAACGAACACAACACCAACGCCCGCCATGGCACGTTCCTTTCGCGGCTCGATGCGATCGACCGCCGCTGGATCTTTTTGATGATGGCGCTGGCCGTTGCTGGACCGATCATCTGGGTGGGCATCACTGGTAAGACATTCCCGGAAACGCCAACTCCCGCAGTGCAGGGCGCGTTCGACGCCATTGAACGATTGCCGGAAGGGTCGCGAGTGTTGGTCTCGTTTGACTTTGATCCAGCCAGCGCTGGTGAGTTGCAGCCGATGGCAACCGCCATCATCCACCACTGTGCGATGCGAAAGCTGCGCATCTGTGGGATGACCTTGTGGGCGCCGGGTGGCCCGTTGATCGGCGCAACATTCACTGACGTGATCGGCAATGATCCAACCTATGTGTACGGCGTGAACTTTGTTGATCTTGGCTATCAAGCCGGCAACGAAGGCGTGATGAAGCAGGTGGGAACCGACTTCCCGCGTGCCTTCCCAAGTGACGCACGCAGCACTCCGTTTGCGCAGGTTCCGATGCTGAAGGACATCCAGAAGCTCACCGACTTTGACCTACTGGTGAGCGTGAGTGCTGGATATCCAGGTTCTAAGGAGTGGATTCAATACGGCGTGTCGCCGACCATGACCGGTGGCAAGCCGCTGCCATTTGTGGCCGGCGCCACGGGTGTACAGACGCCGCAACTCATTCCGTACTACCCCGGTCAAATGGCCGGTGTGTTGGGCGCCATCAAGGGCGCTGCGGAGTATGAGTCGCTGGTGAATACCAAATTGCGTTCGATGGATTCCGGTAAGCCGATCGCGCCGAAGTTCCAAGAGGCTCAGCGCCGTATGGCACCGCAGTTGGTGGCGCACGTACTGATGGTGGGACTGATTGTGATTGGCAATGTGATCTTCTTCGCGGGTCGTCGCAAGGGAGCACACGCATGAGCACCATGGGATCCACTGGATCACCGTTGAATGATCCAGCGATCGCGCGACGTGCGCATCGCATGATGCTCGCGGTGCTTGCGGTGATCGGCGTGCTGTTGGTGGTGCGTTCGTACATCGGCACAACGGTCGGTACCGGCGAAGCCGCGCGCAATACGCACGGCTTTGGCATGGTCTATGTGGAGCGCGCCGAGCAGGGATTTGTGAGTGAGCGCGTCACGGAGACTGGCAAGGACGGCGTGGCGGTAGAGGTCACCAAGTGGAAGCCGGTTGCTTCTGGCCAGAAACCAGAAGTCGCTTGGACCAATTGGAACGAGACCACTGGCGATGCGTGGGCCACCGCCTCGATGCACGATTCCGCGCAGACATCGATAGAAGTCAGTTGGACGCGCACCGTCGGCGTGTGGGCCGCGGCGATCATGACGCTTTGCGTGTTCAGCTTCCTGTGGCGCGACAATCCGGGGTACAAGTTGGCGGAGTCGGTGGTCATTGGCGTCAGCGCTGGATATTGGATGGTGGTAGCGCTGTGGGACACCTTGGTGCCGAAGCTCGTGGGTGCGCTCGCGCCCGGGTGGACGAAAGTGAACCTGATGCCATCCTTTGACGCCGTCGGCGTTGATTGGTGGGCGTTGGTGCCGCTGGGACTCGGGTTGCTACTCCTGTGCAGACTGTCGTCGCGCGCATCGTGGCTGGGCGTCTTCCCGCTGGCGTTCATCGTTGGAACATTTGCCGGCCTGAAGTTTGTGCAATACGTCGAGGCAGACTTGGTGGCACAGGTGGCAACCATGTTCGACCCACTGGTGGTGGTCAAGCATCAGGCGGCAGTCGGCGCAGACGCGGCCGCGATCGCCGCTTCGCCCATCGACTGGGCAGGGAGCGTGGGCGCCTCGCTTGCGGCGATCTTGATATTTGTGGGCGTGCTCACTGTGCTGGCGTATTTCTTCTTCTCCGCCGAGCACAAGGGTGCGCTGGGTCGTACCGCCAAGGTGGGCGTTTGGTATCTCATGATCACCTTCGGAGCCAGCTTTGGTTTCACGGTCATGGGCCGCATCGCGCTGCTTGCCGCGCGCTTTGAGTTTGTGTTCGATGACTGGCTGTGGCTGATCGATCCGGCTGGGAAACACTAGAGCTGTCGAGCGGTTGGCCTCGACGCCGATCCCGCGCCGATCCCACGCCAATACCCCGGTCACCGATAAGCGTCCGTATTTCTAAACCATTTCTGAACACAATTCGGCGCGTAATGCGCGGGGGCGATCCCTGCAGACGCACTACCGTGCGCGGTCATGAAGTCCGCTCGCACCATCATCTCGGCGCTCGTCCTTGCCGGCGTTGCCATTGGGATCTTGGGGGCGAACGCTTCCGATCGATTCATCACCAACACGCTGACGCAGCAGTGGGAACCGATCTTCACTGGCACCGGAAATCTGGCGCCTTCTAAGAAATTGTTGCGTTTCACAACGAGCGGCGGAGTGGATGTCATTCCGGATCCGCTCTTCGGTGCGTCAACGTGCACTTGTTACATCTCGGAGTTCAGACTGCCGCGCGTGACATGGACCGTGAGTGTGGACGCCAAGCAGGCGATTGCAGCGTCAGCGCTGCCTCCGGATTCCGAATTCCTCACTTACATTCGGTCGGTGCAACAGGAGTTTGTGTTCCCGTTTGAGATTCGCTACGAATTCTGCATGTATGTCAAGGTGACGCCCGTCGGCTCAGCGATTGGTTACTCCGCGTTTCAAGTCACCACGAGCCTCTTTGGCGGCGACCCGGTTCGAGTGGAAATTACCTCGGATGAAGTGGCGCTTCCAAGTTCGTCCAAGAAGTTCTCCGGCAAGTTGGTGTATTCATACAATCCAACCAACGACCTGCTCACCATGCAGTTTGGTAGGAACACGCTGACCATTCCGGGGTACATGAACACGTTCCTTCCGAGCAAGGGTGTGTTCTTCTGGCAGCCCGTGGTTGGTATTGGGTGCTCCGCCAATTACCAGTCGGCTGATCCACCGGTCACGATTCAGCCGTTCACCTTCGGGAAGTTCCGGGCGTCGAATTTGACGCTGCCGGGGCAGCGCCCTGAGCCGCGCCCGTAAGGCGCAGCCTCCCGCGGCGCGTACCTAGAATCTCGGTATGAGCTCCACGGTCCCGGTCCTTGGCATCACGATGGGAGATCCCCTGGGGATCGGTCCAGAAGTGATCGTCAAAGCACTGGCTGACCCAGCGATTCGGCGGATGGCGAACTTTGTGATTTACGGTCGTAATGAGACGCTGCTTGCGGCGGCTGATCGCGCGCGTGTTGGTCTTGATTGGTTCCGCGTTGATGCCGCAAGCGAACGCGCTCAGGACGGCTCAGTGCTGCAGCCGTTGGTGCTGGATTACACGTCCGAAGGTTTGCTGGATGCTTCGCGCCCCGGACCCACAAGATTCGGCGGACTGCTTTCCAAAGCGTTTGTTGAAGATGCCATCACTGACGCGATGCGCGCGCCGAGCGATCCGCGTCGGCTTGATGCCGTGGTGACTGGGCCGATCAGCAAGGAGAGTTGGTCGATCGCTGGGTTCAAGTGGCCAGGGCACACGGAACTCTTTGCGTTCCGCACCAAGTCAAAGCGTCACTCCATGATGTTTAGTTCACCGCGCTTGCGAGTAGCGCTGGCCACGGCGCACTTGCCGCTCATGGATGTTCGCAATGTATTGACCATTGGCAAGGTCTACGACCCGATTGATCTTGGGCATCAATTCTGCCAGCAACTGGGCATTGCCAAGCCGCGTATTGCGGTGTGCGGCCTGAATCCGCATGCAGGTGAGAATGGGATGTTTGGTGACGAGGAAGGCCGCGTCATTCGCCCGGCGATTGAAGCCGCGCGACGCATTGGTATTGATGCCAACGGTCCATTTCCGGGTGACACTGTGTTCATTGCAGCCGCAGCGGGCGAGTGGGACTTGGTGGTGGCGATGTATCACGATCAGGGGCTGATTCCTGTGAAACTGCTCGGTTGGGACAAAGCCGTCAATGTCACTGTTGGGTTGCCGATTGTGCGCACGAGCCCCGACCACGGCACCGCGTTTGATATTGCCGGGCAAGGTCGCGCGAGCGAGGGCAGCATGAAGGCGGCTATTGAACTCGCGGTGCGTCTGGCTGCGCAGCGTCGCACGGACTGGTCGAGTCCGCACCCGCGTGGGCTTGGGCAACCAGGGATTGCTGGCGATGCGGGCGCGATGGCTGCATCCGACGATGATGATTAAGGCGTGATGGAAGCGGCGCTTCTGGAGTGCGGCGGGCGCGGGTCGTTGCGTGGCGCGACTACGAGCAACCGAGGTGGGCCGTCATAGTTGCGCGGCGTCACTGCCTGCAACTGAAGAGGGCTCCCAGCCTTCGGGTGCCATTTCAAACTTGGCAAATTCGAACGCGGGTGCCACCACGCATCCCACCAATGTCCACGCGCCGCGCGGGCGCGCTGCTTGCCACCAACCGCGTGGAACCACGGCTTGTGGCTGTTGTCCGGCGGCAAGATCCTTGCCAAGGATGATCGATGTTCTTGATTGCGCGGTTGGGCCGGCGATTTCAAGTTGCAACGGATCGCCGTCATGAAACAGCCAGTGTTCATCGGCGTCGACGCGGTGCCAACGGCTTTGCTCACCTGCAGAAAGTAGGAACAGGATGCAGGTACTCGCGCCACGTGGAGCATCAGGCGCACGGAAAGTCTCACGAAAGAAACCGCCCTCGGGGTGGCGAACCAACCCGAGGGCGGAAATCATTTCTTCAGCAGTACGCCGCGTGGTCAGCGGGTTGAACGAGCGTGGAGCAAGATCGTCCATGCGCGCTTCGCTTAGCGAATCACAATGGTGCTTGATTCACCGATGAGTTCATAGACCACTTGCACTTCGGCGTCACCAAGTCGGACGCAGCCCATCGACATTTGCTTGCCGATTGATTGCGGCTCTACGGTGCCGTGGATTCCGTAGCCGGTGAACTTGGCAGTTTCGGGGGTTGTGCCCTGCAGGCCGATCCAGCGTTCGCCGATCGGATTCTTGGGGTCATTGGACTTGAACTTCTCACCAGTGCGCGGGTTGGACCACTCTGGATCAATCAGCTTGGAACCAGCGCGCACTTTGAATGTGCCCACGGGAGTGGAGTCATTGGTGCCCACGCCGCAGATGAAGCTAGCAACCATCACGCGCTCGGAGCCGGTGCCGGCATAGACATTGAAGCGGTAGTCAGCCTTGATCACTTCGCCATCAAATGGTCCGTGGGCAAGCTTCAGGCGCATGTCGGCGCGCAGGGCTTTTTCACTGGCAATCTGGTTGATGCGCTGGATGAATCGCCAATCGATCGCGAGCTTTTCGCGGCTGGTAATCCGCGCAAAACTGTCGCCCTTCTTCACCACGTAGCTTTGGCTAGCAATGTCGCCAGGAATGATGTTGGGTGAGAAGAACAGCGTGCTCGCCAGGTTGTTGATGCCGGTGTATGCCTGCAGGCGCTCGGTGGCGCTGAGTGCATTTGAATCAAGGAGTCGCGTGAGTTCAACGCGGGCGCGGATCGGATCAGAAGCGATCATGGCGTTCGCTTGCTGGATTCGTTGCGCTGCGTTACCCAGCGTTGCTGCTGGCGTGGTTGCTGGAGTTCCGGGTGTGCCGGCAATGCCCGCCGTCGCTGCGCCGGTTACCGCGGACTGCGCAGTGGTGGTGACCGCCGTGGTGGTAGCGGTACCCAGCGGAGCGGTGGGAGTAGCGGTGGCGGTGTTTGCACCACTGGTGATGGCGGGTCCACCGATGGCTGCCTTGATGTCGGCGGCGGTTGCGTTGACAACGATGGTGTTGGTGTCGGCTGTTGTTGCCGTTGTCGCCTCATCGGCGTTCAGCGGATCAGTGATGGCTGCAGCGGTTTCGGATTTCACCTCCGGACTTTCGCTCTTGTGCGTCAGGAACCATCCTGCGGCTGCGCCGCCAAGTCCAATCGCCGCAACGGCGATGAACAGCGAACGCATCCCCTGGGCATTGCGAGCACCAGAAGAAATAGGCGAGTGGGAACGGGGCGACTGGCTAGGAAGGGTCATCCTTGACCTCGTGTGCAAGCGGTGCGAACGGGA
>CALQCP020000019.1 GCA_943329105.2 Chitinophaga pinensis
ACTTCCGCCAGACCTTGCGCTGCAACGCGACACGATGCAGACGCATTCGCTTGGTCAAGACCCGAGTCAACTTGCAAACACCGATCATCTGAACCGCGTGACGGAACAAGCGCACTGATCGAATCGCTCAAAAACCTGTGAAATCAGGCTGAATTTACTCACAGAGGATCGCACGATGGCAAACCTCAACATGGTCCAGGCAATCAATCTCGCCCTCATCCAAGAGATGGAGAAGGACCCGCGCGTCCTCCTTCTTGGCGAGGATGTCGGCGCGAACGGCGGAGTCTTCCGCGTCACCGAAGGCTTGCAGAAGCGCTTCGGCGAGAAGCGCGTGGTGGATACGCCGCTCGCAGAGAGTGGAATCATCGGCACCGCGATTGGCCTGGCAATGGGCGGCCTGCGTCCAGTTCCAGAGATTCAGTTCGATGGATTTCTTGGGCCGGCCTATGACCAGATCTGCAGTCATGCCGCGCGTATGCGCACCCGTACCCGCGGCGCATTTCCAGTTCCGCTGACGATTCGTATTCCTGTCGGCGGTGGCATTCACGCGCCAGAGTTGCACAGTGATTCGCCTGAAGCGATCTACGCGCACACGCCTGGTCTGAAGGTAGTGATGCCAAGTTCGCCGTATGACGCCAAGGGTTTGTTGATTGCTTCGATTCGCGATCCAGACCCAGTGATGTTCTTTGAGCCTAAGCGTATTTACCGAGCATTCCGCGAGGAAGTCCCGGAAGACGAATACGTCTTGCCAATCGGCAAAGCGCGCACGGTGTGCGAAGGAAACGAGCTCACCATCGTCAGTTGGGGCGCAAGCGTTGTGCAGTGCATGCAAGCGATCGAGAAGAGTGGCAAGGACATTGAACTCATTGACCTGCGCACGATTTATCCGATCGACATTGATGCGATTGAAGAGAGCGTGAAGAAGACTGGCCGCTGCGTGGTGGTGCATGAAGCACCACTGACCTGTGGTTTTGGCGCGGAGATTTCCGCACGCATCATGGAGCGCTGCTTCCTGCATCTTGAAGCGCCAGTGCAGCGCGTGAGTGGGTTCGACACAATCATGCCGTACTACAAGCTTGAACTTGATTACATGCCCGATGCATCACGCATTGGTCGTGCGATTGATGACGTCATGGCGTACTGACCGAGTAGCAAAGGGAACACCGATGGCCGGAATCAAGCAACCGAGCGACAAGAGCCACTTCCTCCTTCCTGACCTGGGTGAGGGCCTCGCTGAGGCAGAACTCATCGATTGGAAGGTCAAGGCCGGCGACACCGTCAAGGAGAGCCAGACGCTCGCCGAGATGCAGACGGACAAGGCGTTGGTTGAGGTTCCCTCGCCATGGGCTGGCACGCTGACAGAGATTTGCGGCAAGGCTGGCGACATCATCAAAGTTGGCGCGGTGCTGGTGCGGTACGTGCCGGTCGGTGCGGCGGCGAAGAGCGCGCCAAGTACGAGCGGTTCGAGCAGTGCGGCTGCGAAGCCGGCGGCGAGTGCAAGTAGCAATGGGAGTTCCCAGACCGCCGCGTCGTGCGTATCTGCCCAAGTAGCGGCTGGCGCACCTGCAGCGGCGGATGACCAAGGAACCGTCGTTGGAACCATGAGCGGAACACTGACCGTGAGCGACCGCTTTGCGCGTCGATCTGCGGAAGTTCCCGTGGTTTCTCGCGAAGGTAAGGCGCTCGCAACACCAGCGGTGCGTCGCATCGCGCGTGAACTCGGCGTCGACATTCAACGCATTCCCGGCAGTGGCCGTGGTGGGCGCGTGACGGCCTCGGACATTGAGTCCTTTGCCAGTGACGGTAACGGCGCCCCAGCGGTGAGCACGGCGTCAGCTGCTGGATTTGCGCCACGTTCCACGGCAATTGCAGCGGGATCGGTGTTCATCGATCAGAACGGTGTCACCCAGCGCGTGCCGTTCCGCGGCGTGCGTCGAAAGATCGCCGAGAGCCTTGATCGCAGTGTTCGAACCACGGTGCACTTCACGGTTGTTGACGAAGCAGACATCACTCAACTTGACCAGAAGCGCAAGGAATACAGCCGCGTCACTGGGCAGAAGTTGAGCATGTTGCCGTTCATCATGGCCGCGATTTGCAAGGCGTTGAAGAAACACCCAACGCTCAATGCCATCACTGATGATGCCAATAGTGAGATTCTGATCAAGGGTCCGGTGAATCTCGGTTGCGCCGTTGACACCGATGCGGGGCTGATGGTCCCGGTGATCAAGGATGCAGAGAAGAAGTCACCAGTTGAACTTGCCAACGAGATTAAGCGTCTTGCCGGAGCTTGTAAGGATCGATCCATCAAGCGCGAAGAGTCGATGGGCGGCACGTTCACCATCTCCAACGTCGGCAGTTATGGCGGCATGTTTGCTACGCCGATCATTAACTACCCCGAAGTGGCCATCCTTGCTGCCGGGCGCGCCAAAGAGCGCGTCATGGTGAAAGATGGTCGTTTCTATGCTGGTCTCTCGCTTCCACTGTCCCTCAGTTGCGACCACCGCGTGGTGGATGGGGCAGAGGGCGCTCGATTCCTGAACACGGTGGTTGGGCTGTTAGAGAATCCAGAAAATCTGGTCTGAGTTGCTTCATTCGGCTGTGATTTACTGCCGATGAACATGGTCTTGATATCGTCGAACAACATTGAAAGTTACTGAGTTAGGCCTGGAAAAAACATGAACACCATCGCTACCGAACTCCTCAAGAAGATTGAATCCAAGACGGCCACTGTCGGCATCGTCGGCCTTGGTTACGTTGGCTTGCCACTCTCGCACGCCTGCCTCAAGGCTGGCTTCAAGGTGGTTGGCTTCGACATCGACCAGCGCAAGATTGACAACATCAAGGCCGGCAAGCCGTACATCCATCACCTTGGGCAGGACTTCTTTGACTACATCAAGTCCAACGCGGGGTTCCTAGGAACCACGGACCCCATGGATTTGCAGAAGGCCGACGCGATCTTGATTTGCGTGCCAACGCCCCTTGGTCATCACAAGGAACCAGACCTCTCATTCGTTCTTGATTCCACCAAGCTTGTTGCCAATGTCCTCCGCAAGGGGCAACTAGTGGTGCTGGAGAGCACCACCTACCCAGGCACCACGCGCGATGAGATGGGTCCAATTCTCGATGCCACCGGACTGAAGCGCAATGAGGATTTCTTCTTGGCGTACAGCCCAGAGCGTGAAGATCCAGGTAACCCAAACTTCTCCGCGTCAGTGATTCCCAAGTTGGTTGGTGGCACCGACGAAGTGTCCGGCAAGTTGGCATACGCGCTGTACAGCCGTGTGGTCAGCAAGGCGCACTTTGTTTCCAGTGCCGAAGTGGCTGAAACAGCCAAACTTCTTGAGAACATCTTCCGCGCAGTGAATATTGCGCTTGTGAATGAAATGAAGACCGTGCTCACGGACATGAACATTGATGTCTGGGAAGTGGTCGCCGCCGCTGGAACTAAGCCGTTCGGATTCATGCCGTTCTATCCAGGTCCAGGACTTGGCGGTCACTGCATTCCGATCGATCCCTTCTATCTGACTTGGAAGGCGAAGGAAGTTGGTCGTATCACTCGCTTCATTGAACTCGCCGGTGAAATTAACACCGCCATGCCGCACTACGTCATTGAGCGCACACAGAGTGCGTTGAATGATGACTGCAAGAGCATCAAGGGATCAAAGGTTCTGGTGATCGGTGTTGCGTACAAGAAGAACATCGACGACTCGCGCGAGAGCCCAAGTGCAGAGATCATTGAGCTGCTTCGCGACAAGGGTGCCGAAGTGACGTACCACGATCCGCACATTCCTTCGTACCCATCCATGCGTAAGTATCGGATCGATCTGAAGAGTGTTGAGTTGAACGAAGCCAACCTCAAGGCAAGCGACTGTGTGCTGATCCTCACCGACCACGATGCTGTCGACTACACCAACCTTGCCAAGAACGCCAAGCTGGTGGTCGACACCCGTAACGCCATGGCCACCGTTCCTGCCGGTACCGGCAAGGCGCGCGTGGTGAAGGCGTGACGAAAGGCCCGATTGGCTGCTGAAACCCCCGTGTTTTCATGGCGAATCCTCCGCGCAGGGGGATTTCGTCTTGATGGGGGCGGTATGTTTGGGCTGATCCCGAAGTCCATGTGGAGCAAGTGGATTGAGGCCGATGCGGACAATCGCATTTGGTTGTCCATGAACTGCGTGCTCCTGGAACGTACCACGCAGAGCGGTGCAGTCGAGCGCATATTGGTGGAGTCCGGCGCCGGTGGGAAGTGGACGCCGAAGGAAGAAGCGATCTATCTCTTTGAGCGCGGCGCCGATGGTCGTGTTCGTACTGTGGAACATGCGCTTCAAGAAATTGGCGTCGACCCGGCGTCAATCACCCATGTGCTATTGACACATTTGCACTTTGACCACGCGGGTGGGTTGACTCGGTTGAGTGCAAGCGGTGCATTGGAATTGGTGTTTCAAAACGCGCGCGTCCACGTGCAGCGCCAAGAGTGGCTGGATGCCCTTGCCAATAAGAGCACGATGTCGCGCACCTATTTACCAGCGAACCTAGAGCCATTGCAGGAATGCATGATCCTCCACGATGGCGACGCGGAGCCAATTATCGGCATACGGGTGCGCGCCGCACCCGGGCATACGTGGGGCCACCACATGGTGCTATGGAACGACGGCCAGGGAACAGTGTGTTTCCCCGGCGACACCATGCCCACCATTCATCATGCGCACCCTGCGGCGAGTTTGGGATACGACATGCTTCCGTACCAAACCATGCTGACCAAGCGGGCGATGCTGGCTGACGCCGATCGTGAGCATTGGCGGCTGGTACTTGATCACGAATCGGGTGATTGTGTGGTGCAGCGCGGGCCATCAACAGGGAACGAGCGGTAGCACCCATCCTGACTCACTGCACGCGCCTGGCGATCCCGCTGGCACCAAAGAAAGCGCCATCACTAAAGAAAGCGCCATCACCACGGATTTCGCCTTGAACCCGGTATCCTGCTCTCGTCTTGTTTAGCCGTGTGGCAAGCAGGGCACGCGCCAGCACGCGCGCTACACAGCAGTCCCGGAGATCCATATGTCGCGCACATCGCTTCGTCCGCTCATCTTCCTCAACGCCGGACTGTTGGCCGCGCTAGCCGCGGTGATACTCATGCCATCCGCATCGGCACAACTTCGTCCACGTTCCACCTACACCATGGTGGGTGGCTCGGTGAATGGCATCGTTCAGGGTGTGGTCTACATCACAGACGAAACCACCAATGAAGTAGTTGCAGTCAGTTGGTATGAGAACACCAAGCGCTTGGTTGGTCTTGGCTATCGCAACATGACTGCCGACGCGGTACAGGCTGCGAAGACGCGCTGATCACCGAGCGCCATCACCCTTCCACCACAAGCAACTCACCAAGGACTCACTATGGAACACTCAAACGAAACATCAACATGCAACACCGCTGGTTGCGCCTGCGGCACAAAGCAGCGCACCCAACAGATGAACATGCCAGCCGCCCTTCTT
Organism: Chitinophaga pinensis; assembly: GCA_943329105.2. Lineage (GTDB taxonomy): Bacteria > Planctomycetota > Phycisphaerae > Phycisphaerales > SM1A02 > UBA966. The sequence continues at coordinate 5,497 of CALQCP020000019.1, forward strand.
TGGGCGAGCGCCTTTCTCCTGGCCGCACTCACCATCATTCAAGCGGCCCGCTTGCCGCTGAATGCCGCTTTCGCTGGCGCCGCTAACCAAGGCGGACAGGGCATGAGCGTTGTCACACAGAACACGGGCCTTGGGCCTGCCGAGCGCCCGTACGAGGCACTGTGGGTGCTCGATGGCCGTGGCGAAATGCTCTTCATTTACTACGTTGAGAACGCAAACGCCGGCGAAAAAGCACTTCTTCTGCGCCAAGCAATTCCCGTGACGGAATTGTTCCGCGTTGCACGAGGTGGCTGATCCGTGATGCGCGGCGTCGACGCCATCATGGCCGCGCGTCGCGCGGAGTCGTTCACGAAGCGTTCGATCAAGGCTTCTTCGAAACAGCACGCCCTTCGGTGTGCTGTTTCTATGTTGGACCTCACCACGCTTGAGGGCAAGGACACGCCAGAGAAGGTTCGGGCTCTTTGTCGCAAGGCGATTCAGCCCGTTGACGTTCCGGCGGGGCGCCCCGCACTTGAGTGGCCCGCTCCTCACGTGGCAGCCGTGTGCGTGTACCCCATGCTGGTACCCACCGCCAAGGAGGCGCTCGCGGGTTCTGGCGTCAACGTGGCAGCGGTTGCGACGGGCTTTCCAAGCGGCCAGTATCCACTGGATATTCGCCTCCGTGATTGTGTGGATGCCATTGCAGCTGGCGCCGACGAAATTGACATGGTGATCAGTCGAGGACTCTTCCTTGCTGGTCGCTTGGATGAAATCGCCCAAGAGATTCGCGAGACGCGGGCACGATGTGCCCAACCGCCGAAAGGCAAGCCCGCGCACCTCAAGATCATTCTTGAGACTGGTGAGCTGGAGACCCTGGAGAATGTTCGCCGCGCCAGTGATTTGGCGATCGAAGCGGCGTGCTCGGTTCCAGGGCTTGCCGCGCCGAAGGATGGAGAGGTCTTCATCAAGACGTCCACCGGCAAGGTGCAGCCAGCAGCCACCATGCCCGTCACACTGGTGATGCTTGAGGCAATTCGCGATCACTTTCTGGCAACCGGCATTCGGATCGGTATGAAGCCCGCGGGTGGGATTCGTACCGCGAAGCAGGCGATTTCTTACCTGGTGATGGTGAAAGAGACGCTTGGCGACGAGTGGTTGACACCGCACCTCTTTCGGTTTGGCGCAAGCGCACTTGCAAATGACCTTGCCAGGCAGATCCTGCGCATGCAGGGTGGTGGGTACATGGCTGCCTACGACATCACTGAGGCTTGATCGGCGGCGCACTGGAGCGCTTCTGCCAGAATTCACGCAGCATGGTTGCAAACTCGTCGCCCTCTGCAGCAGCGGCTGAAGCTTCGGCGGCATGGTGGAAGCGTGTGGCGTCGTTCGATCCGTCAAGTTCATTGATCCAACGCTTTGTAGCGCGCATGGCAGTTGGCTCTTTGGACAAGAGTGAGTCAACCAACGCGCTGCATTCGTGTGCAAGTGATTCTGGGGTGCGAGCGCAATGAGTAGCTAGCCCGGCACGAACGGCCGATGGACCGTCATGGATCGATCCACCCATAGTGATGTGTCGTGCTGATCCAGTGCCCGCATTGGCCAGCAGCGCTGGGAGAGTGACCGCTGGGCTCACTCCAATCCGATGCACGGGATAGCCGAGTTGTGCATCCGGCGAGACAATCACAAAGTCAGCGCCAGCAAGCAAGGCACAGCCGCCAGCAAGCGCTGCTCCATGGACTTCACATACCACTGGGATGGGAAGTGCGCGCATGGCTTGCACTGTGCGGGAAAGTTCCATCACCAGGTAACGCAACTGTGCGGCGTCGGCAACACAAGCGGCAAGATCAAACCCGGTAGAGAACGAATGTCCTTCGCCGCGAATTACTAATACATCAGCACCAATACGCGAACCGTCGTGGGTGATGAGACGATCATCAGCAGCAAGCGCAGCAACCATCAGCCGCTCGTTCAGCGCGGAAAACATGGCTGAACTCAACGCATTTCGCCGACTGGGGTCAGCAAGCGTGATCGCAAAGGTTCGATGATGGCAGGTGCTGCGCGCAAGCATAAAGAATGTTCGGAATGAGAAATTTGTGTCAAATTTAAGGGAACAGTGCTGAACAGGCTCGCCGGCGCGATCGTAGCAAAGGTGTTGGAACACATCACCGCATGTGTTCCAACAAAGCACCCTGTAGTCCACACATCAGGGTGGGGCGCATGTCTTGGCAACGTGCCAACGGCATGCGCCTTATTGAAATACAGCCCACACGTCACCGCCACACTTGCGGCCATGCGAGTTGGCGGCGGTGCCGTTTAACCCAATCGTCGTCGATGTCGATCAGGCATGGTCCCGCGTGGCATGGTTCGAAGGTGGAACATAACGGCACCAATCGCTGCACGCGTAGCGATCATCAAGTCATGCGCAGATATCGGCTTTGCATCGTTTGGCCGAGTGGCAAACTGCTCTTCTAACTGCGGAACATGGATAAATCCAGCGATTGCCGGCCAACCCGTGGCTGCACTCCGTTCGAGTGAATGGAACATTACCTCGTTACAGAGATAGCTACCCGCAGTCAAAGAAGTACCCGCTGCTACACCCGAAACACGGACAGCGTCCACTATCGCTCGTACGGGAAGGGTCGCGAAGTGCGCGGCAGGGGCACCATCAATTACCGGGGTGTCTTCCGCGCAGACGCCTGCATTGTCCGCAATGCGATAGTCGCGAAGGTTGATAGCGATGCGTTCAACACTGAATTCGCTGCGAGTATGCGCCTCACCAAAGTGAATCGCCGCATCAGCTTGAAACTCGGCCAATACGGCATCAAGCCTCGCCCGCGCTGAACCGGGTCCAACACCACCCACCACTGGTAGGACTTCAGCACGCATCATGGCGCCGGTGATTCCTTCAGCTGCCAAACGCTCAACAATCAGCGCTGTGGGGTTCAGGAGGCTGCCTGCAAAGGGCTCGAATCCGGTTACCAGAATGCGGGGAATGCCGATCATGGTTCCCGATGCTAGAACTACGCACATGTTCGTGCATTCTGCCCCGACAATCGTTGCCGTTTCGCCCGTTCTAGTGGCTGCGGTGGCCGCCGGAACCGCCATTGCCATGGTTGCCATCTGGCTGATGGCGGTTTACAACGGGCTGGTGACGCGCCGGGTGCGTGTGCAGAATGGGTTCTCGCAGATTGATGTGCAACTGCGCAGGCGCCACGATTTGGTACCCAACTTGGTAGCCACTGTGAAGGGTTACATGCAACACGAGCGGTCCACTCTTGAAGCGGTGACCAGCGCACGTGCCTCTGCTATTAGCGCGCGCAGTGCCGTCACTGCAAACCCCGGCGATGCAGGCGCGACACTCGCACTGGCGAATGCAGAAGGTGTGTTGCAGGCGATGTTGGGCCAATTGATGATCTTGATGGAGCGATACCCAGATCTCAAAGCCAACAACAACGCACTGCAATTGCAAGAAGAGCTGGTGAGCACCGAGAATCGCATCGCATTTGCGCGGCAGGCGTACAACGATGCGGTGATGACCTTCAATACCAAACTGGCCGTCTTCCCAGACGTTCTAGTAGCGCGATTATTTTCCTTCACAGCCGCCGCGCTCTTTGAGGCTGACCAGTCGGCGCGTGCACTACCAAACGTAGATTTCAACGCGTCCGCTTTTGTGGAAACGCCACGAAACACCCTCGATTCCTGACGCACGGAGACCGGTAATGGATTTCTTTGAAAGCCAAGAACGGGCGAAGCGCAATACCACCTGGCTGGTAGCGCTCTTCATCATGGGTGTCATTGCCACGGTAGTGAGTGTGCATGTTGTGCTCTCACTCACAGTGTCGCGCGGCAAGATCTTTGATCCATCAATGTTTGCGCTGTCGGTTGGGTCAGTTCTCGCGGTCGTTGGAATTGGTACGGCAGTGAAATTTGCGCAGATGTCGCACGGCGGTGCGGCGGTGGCACAGGCGATGGGCGGAATTCAGGTGGATCCCGGATCACGCGATCCGGACGAGCGACGGGTCCTCAATGTGGTTGAAGAGATGGCCATTGCAAGCGGTGTTCCCGTTCCGCCGATCTACCTCATGGAGGACCAGACCATTAACGCGTTTGCAGCTGGAAATTCTGAGCAAGACTCAGTGATTGGTGTGACGCGGGGCTGTATCCATGCGCTGTCGCGTGATGAATTGCAGGGGGTCATGGCGCATGAATTCAGCCATATCTTTCATCGAGACACGCGGCTGAACATGCGCTTGGTGGCCTGGCTTGGTGGAATCTTCGCGGTTTCTATGGTTGGTCGAATTCTGATTCGTTCACAGATGTATTCCCGCCCATCGCGCGACAAAAACAACAGTGCGGCCGTTGGTCTTGGAATTGGTGTCGCACTCTTCATCATTGGAATTGTTGGGTACTTCTTTGGGCGCATCATTCAGTCGGCGGTGAGCAGGCAGCGTGAATTTCTCGCCGATGCCAGCGCGGTGCAGTACACGCGTAACCCGGATGGCATTGCCGGTGCACTGGAAAAAATTGCGCGCGGCGCAGGCAGTCAATTGAGCGCACCGGCAGCGGCGGAGTTCAGCCACTTCTTCTTTGCGAATGGAATTGCATCGTTGTTTTCAACCCACCCACCGATCGAGGACCGTATTGCGCGCATTCGTGGTGCCAAGATGGTGGAGGCCGGGGTGACGGCGGTAGCGACGACCGGGGCAAATGCTTCAGCAACGACTGCGGCAGCGACCGCAGGAGTCGTTCGGCCGGAACCAACCGCGCGCGCCGCGTCAGTGGCAGCATTTCATGGGGTTTCCGCCGCGGCTATTCATGGTGCGCGCCGCACCATGGGGTCACTCAACCCACATGACATCGGGATGGCACACAGCCTCATCGCGGGGCTGCCCAAATCCGTGGTCGACGCTGCTCAGAATCCATTCAGTGCACGGGCAGTGATTTGTTCGTTACTTCTCGCGCGTGACCGACGCGAACGCCAGGCGCAGCTTGCCGGTATAGCCGCTACTGATCCTGCACTTGCCAGCGCAACCGATGCACTGCAGCAGACCGCGCCGATCACCCCGCGCCAACGATTGCCGGTCATTGAATTGTGCGCAGCGTCGCTTGTACAACTTTCTCCCGCGCAATATCAGCAGTTCCGCGCAGTGTTGGCGCAGCTCATAGCCACGGACTCGCAGGTTGACCGCCTGGAATGGACAGTCCGAGTCATCTTGCGTAGTGCAATCGAGGGACCAATTGCAGCGAAGGACCCCGGTGCGCGCGCGACAGTAGCAGATGTAGCGTTGGTGGTGAGCGTCTTGGCGTGGTCGGGCGCCACTGACGAAGCGGGCGTAGCGCGGGCATGGCGCGCGGCGCGTGGATCACAATCGTTGTTGCCCACAGCGCAGACGGTGGCACATCTTTGCACGCTCGACGCCCTTGATGAATCACTGCAGCGACTATCGAACACGAAACTCGGGATCAAGCGAAATCTTGTCGACGCTTGTGTTGCTTGTGTTGCGGCCGATGGTCAGACCACCGTGGAAGAAGCAGAACTGCTGCGCGCGATCTGTGCCAGCATTGGCGCACCAATGCCGCCGATTGCTAGTGCTGCGTGAGTCAATTCATGCTGCGCGGGATTGCTGGTCGAACAGGGCATGTGCGCGATTCCACGCCTCGAGTGCCTCGCGAACCTGCAGCACTAAGGTTTCAGCCCGCCACCCATGGTTAGTACCAGCCATATCCGGCAGGACGATTGTTTCAATTGGTGGCCACTCATCAGCGAGGTTCCAGGCATTGACTGCCCGCAGCGCGGCATGAAGTGCGCTGTACATCAACGGTTCCCCGGAAATGTATCCAGGGAATTGCGTCGCTGGCGCAGCCACCATAAATGGCATGGTGAAGTCGCCGGTTGGAATGATAATTGCCTCACCTACCGGAAGTTCAGCATCGAATTCACACGCGATGCGCTCTTGAAGTCCGCGTTGCAGACGTGGACCGAACCGGCGCGCGAGCGCGCTGTCAATCCCCGCATCGAGATAGCCGAAGCTATTCGTTGGCGCGATCACAGCATCTGCAACACACCCATCCAAGAGCGGCCCACGCACGATTGATAGACCGGGTAGGTCACCAAGCAGTGTGCGATACATAGCAGCGTTGGCGGCAACCGGAGTGCGGAGTTGAATCTGCACTGGTCGCCATCCAGAGGTAGTAGCAGCGATCTTGCCGGCCAGGTTGCTCTCGCCGTCGACTTTGTCACACATCGCTTGCCCTCCTCAAATTCCTGAGCCCTGCGTGGCGGTCCACACTGAATCACCACGCAGGGTCATTCGAACGGTCTGATCCGTGGATCGCAGGTCAAGGATTCTGTGAGATAAATGTGCGGACAATTGCTCGCGAAGTCCGTTTGGATAGTCCGCGAGCACATGGGCGGAAGGTCCGCGTAGTGTGGCAGAGTTAGCGGCGGCGACGCTTGAACGGCGTCGGTTGCCCCTGATTTCCAGGCTTTCCAGCAGCCCCCACCAAATCCGGGGTTCCGGCTTGCGGGCGAACAGCGTCCGTACCACCCGCTGGCGCACGTCCGGATTTCTGCGCGCTTTCCAGCGCCATTTTATTTAGCACCTGGGCACGATTGATGGCAGATTGAAAGTGCTCAACCGGTGCGCCCTGGAAGTAGGCGGCTGCGAGTGCCGCTTGCTCATTGAATCCGTCGATACGCAGTTGGCGCGTGGCGGCATCCACAAAGAGTGATCGAATTCCGAGGTCCGCGGCGAGTTCAATGGCAGCGCGGAGTCGCAGGTCATTCTGGTCAGCACCTTGTGCAAGAAGTTCCGCGAGGTAACTGGCGGCAGCCATGGCTGGATCGTTCTTCGGATCGGTGCGACGCTTCTCCATCTCCGCAGCCTGCGCCTTGATGAGTTCAAAGTTATTGATCTTCACGTGCATCTCAATGCCGTTGACCTTGATGTGACGACCTGCAACCACTACGAGGCCCGCGGCGAGCGCGCGACCTTCGTTGATGCCTTCTTCGGTGAAGTGCTCAATGATCGGGCGGGTGTCAATGTTCGCATGCTCACCCTTCTCCCACTTGACTTCGCGCTTCTCGCCATCGCCTTCAACGCGCGCGGAGGCAATGCCAATTTGCCATAAGGTCCACAGGATGGCTTGGATGCGGGCGTCGTTTGTTGCCAGGCCTTGGGTGGTTGTGCCCTCGTGCGCAAACACCGTCAGGATCGCCGGAAGCGGCGGGCCTTCGTGGAGTCGGCGGTAGACCTGTCCGGCGAGCCATGCAAATGACTCCCGCGTTTGGGGCTCAAGTTCGATGGCCGTTCCGTTGAGTGTGAAGGTGGGCATAGGGGGCGATCAGTTTACTTCAGCGGCATCAAGGTGAGGTTACGGAGATTGATGAAGGATTCACCCGGCTTACTCGCCGCCTTCACCGATATAACGCGGGTTCCGGCGGTAAGTTCGATATTCCCGACCGCCAGGTTTATGAAATCGCTCCAGTCTGAGCGCGGCGGCAGATTCTTAGTGATTGTCTGGGTGCCGCCACCATCTGGGTCAATGACGGAAATTTCAAAGTCGCCACCACAAGTGGCGTTGCATGCGTAGGCAACCGCCACGTGGTACTTGCCGGTGGCGGGAATCTGCACGGTCCAAGAGGCGGTGCTAGCGGTGTCGCGCCACCAACCGAGATTCTCAAATCGATTTTCGTACTGGATACTGCCGGTGACGATCGCGTCTGCGGCCGTACAAGTGATGATCCCGTTTCCATCAGGCTTGATGATGAATGGCTCGACCGCCGGCTTGCCAACAATACCAATCTGTACGACAGTCGCATCCTTGTCGACCGGCGTGGCGCCAAGGCCACTGACAACGATGGTGTCGCCCTGGCGGGTGACGGTTGGTGATCGGTCAGATGAACCAAGAATTTTGGCGGAAAGCGGTTCGTTACTCATGCCGGGGAGCCGAAGTGTGCCGTCTGTCGGCCAATCAAAGACCATGAGGTTCAGCGTGGTGCTTTCGCGGCCACTGAGCGGACCAACTCCTTGGGTGATTCGGCCCCACTGAAATTTCCGTGGGAACGGTGTGGCTTCGGTGCCGTGAATCGCCGTGCCGTTCACTTTCATCCATTCGCCCATGCGCTTTAGTCGCTCGATGCTTTCTGGTGGGATGGTGCCATCGCCACGCGGTCCAACATTGAGGAGAAAGTTTCCACCCTTGGAGGCGATATCGCACAACATGCGAATGAGTTCTTGCGAACTCTTCCAGTTTTGATCAGAAGACTTGAAACCCCACGTGTCATTCATGGTCATGCACGTTTCCCAGTCCTTGCCCGGCATGCCATTTGGTGGAATGGTCTGCTCTGGCGTTCCGTAGTCGCCGCGGGACGCCTCATCTTTGGAGAATCCCTCCATTCCGGCGCGACCGCTGTCGACGCGATTGTTCACAATGATCTGTGGCTGAATGGCGCGCACGAAGTCATCAGTGGCTTTGCCCCAGCTGTGGTTCCAGGTGTCTTCCCATTCACCATCGAACCACACAATGCCAATGTTGCCGTAATTGGTAAGGATTTCCTTGAGTTGCGCCTGCATGTAGTTCACATAGCGTGGATAGCTTTGTGGATCCACTGCACGCTGGTCCCACGGACGGCGCGGTAGATAGTCAGGATGATGCCAGTCCATGATCGAGTGGTACCAGCACATTTGCATTCCGTCGGCGCGCACTGCTTCGGAGAGCTCTTTCATGATGTCGCGCTTGAACGGCGTGGCCATGACGTCGTAATCACTCACGGCGCTGTTCCACAGTGCGAAACCGTCGTGGTGCTTGGTGGTGATGACTACATATTGCATGCCGGCATCACGAGCGAGATCCGCCCATTGCTTGGCATCAAACTTCACCGGATTGAATTGCGGCACCAGCGTCTTCTCGTAGACGATCGGATCGATTTTTCCATTTTGTAGGAGCCATTCACCAACGCCACTCACTTCTTTGCCATCCCACGTGCCCGCTGGCGTGGAGTACAAACCAAAGTGGATGAACATTCCAAATCGTGCCGATCGCCACCACGCCATGCGTGCGTTGCGCGCATCAGGCGTCTCTTTCACCCCCATCGGCGGGGCATTGACGGCAGTCGAGGCGGCGAGCATGGAACCAAGGACGATGGCGGCCGAAGCCGCGGCGATCGATGTGCGCATGTATGCAGGATAGGTTGAGCCGGGACTACCGCGCCCCGCCTCACCTCATCGTTCCTCATCGCTCCTCGCCGCGTCTCGCGCGTCTCACCGCGTCTCACCGCTCCAACAGCACCACCTGGTCGGCGTCTACGGTGAGCGCTACCGGCTCTCCACGGCGCGAGAGATTCCGCGGATTCAGTTCGAATACCTTGATATTCACGCCGCTGCAATCAACGCTGTGTTGGGCCACCTCACCCAGGTAAGTGGTCTCCACAACGACACCGCGGAGGGCGGGGCGATCAGCGGCGATCTGTGTCTGGGGATGCATCCGCAGTGACTCAGGGCGAACGCTTGCAACCAAAGTCGCGGATGCAGGGTAATCGCTACCGGTAGTTGTTTCCAGCAGGCCAGCGCGGGTCTTCACTATGTGCGGAGTATGAGTGGCGGAACTTTCGACCGTTGCATCAAGGAAGTTGGTTTCACCCAAGAACTCCGCTACGAATCGATTGCAGGGCCGCTCATACATTTCACGCGGTCCGCCAACTTGCTCGATGCGACCTTCGCGAAGAACCACCATCTTGTCGGCAAGACTCAGGCTCTCTTTCTGATCATGTGTCACGTAGATGGCGGTGACGCGCAGGTCATCCACGATGCGGCGAATTTCTCCCCGCATTTCGAGGCGCAATTTGGCGTCAAGATTGGATAGCGGCTCGTCAAGCAGCAGCACATCAGGCTTGTAAACAATGGCGCGCGCAAGTGCAACGCGTTGTTGTTGTCCACCGGAAAGTTGATTCGGCTTACGATCGGCGTAGGCGTGCATGCGAACCATCTCCAGCGCCTCGCCAACACGTTTGCGCATTTCGGCTGCTGGCACCTTCCGAACCTCAAGCCCAAACGCAACATTCTGCGCAACGGTCATATGTGGCCACAGTGCATAACTCTGAAACACCATGCCGCAGTCCCGCTTCTCCGCAGAGATATGCGTGATATCACGGTCTCCAAAGCGAATGACTCCAGCACTCGGCTCAAGAAAGCCAGCAATCATGCGCAGGATGGTGGTCTTGCCGCACCCGGATGGACCCAGCAGAAACGTGAGACCGCCCTTGGGGGCTTCCATGGTCACACTGTCGACAGCGACGGTCGGTCCATAGGCCTTGCGGATATTTTCAAGAGTTACAGAAATCACAGAGCGAGCACGATACCCACTCGGAAACATGCACCTACAAACTACGATCCACTTTCATGGCGAAGCGGTCGACAAATTCAAAGGGCGCAACGGGTTCTGGCGGCGAGACGCTGCCAGCCCGCGTGGGCGCGGCGCCAGCGGAAGCGAGCAAATCGTCCGCACCGCTTGACCCATCCATTCTGCGAACCCAGCGCATGTGTGAGCGACGCGCGTTCCGTGATAAGGATGTCTCGATCAGCCGCATGGTTGGTGATATCGCGCGCCAAGCAAAGCGTGATGTGGAGCGAAGCGGCAGCGCTGCTGAAGCATGGCGCGTGGCGATGCCGGCACAATTGATTGACGAAACTTGGATCGAGTCCGTCAGCCCGATGCAGATAGTGGTGGGGGTCAGCAGTTCCCCGGCGTCATTTGCTGTGGACCGCGCGCTTCGTGCTGGAGCGCTCACTGAGCTTCGCCGGTTAATGCAGATTCCTGGTCTACGCGTCAAGATCCGCTTGGGGCGTTCGCCTTCATCACTTGGTCCACGGGAGTCGTGAGTACACCATCCGGAATGGCCTGAGCTCGACCGTTTCGGTCGATGCAGGCAAGCGTTGTTGCGCCCGCCACCAGTAGCACGTCATCGCGCCAAATTTCATAAGTGTGTTCCACCTTTACTGCACCAACACGAGCCAAGGTGGTACGGAGCTGCACCACCTCGTCATAGCGGGCGGGCTGCTTGTAGACCACTTCAAGCTTGACGACCGCCAGCAGCATGTTCTGCGCTTCCATGTCGCGGTAAGTGCGTCCGGTAGACCTCAGAAGTTCAGTGCGTCCCATCTCAAACCACACTGGATAGACGGTGTGATGAACCACGCCCATGGGGTCACACTCACAGTACCGGACACGGATGTCAATGGAGCCTTGCACGCGCGGGAGGGTACTGTGCGGAAGCGTTGCGGCGGGCGCAGGAAGCTCACTTTCCAATACAGAAACTCGAGAACAGCCGCCCCAAGACGTCGTCGGGCGGGATGGCGCCAGACACTTCGCCAAGTCGGTCGAGCGCGGTACGCAGTGCGGCGGCAACGAGTTCTGGCGCGTCGATGGTCAGCATGTCGTCGAGTGAATCAGCCGCTTCCTGCAGCAGTGCAACGCGCGCCACACCAAGTGTGAATTCATGGGCATTGCGCGGGGCGCGCGTGCTGATGGTTCGGGCAATGGCTACGCGGAGTTCGGCAATTCCAATACCAGTATGGGCACTGGTGGAAATGACGTCAGCGGCAGCAGTGGTGCTTGCTGTGCCAGGTGTATCGCACTTGGTTCGAACATTGAGGATTAGCGCGTGTGCACCATCGATGAACGGTGATTCATAAGCACGGGCGACCGGATCGTGTTTACTTGGTTGGCACACAAGAATGATGTCCGCACGATTGATCGCATCACGAGCGCGCGCTTGCATCAGAACATCGACATCATGAATTGCATCGTCAAGGCCTGGTGCGTCCACCAAGATCACTTCAATACCACCTGGCAACAAACATGCGTGTTCAATGGCATCGCGCGTTGTTCCGCGGTGTGCACTTTCGACCACGCGTGTGTGCTGTAGCAACGAATTGAAGAGGGAACTCTTACCAGCGTTTGGTGCACCAGTAAGTACCACGCGTGCGGCGCGTTGTGCTGATTCTGCGCCGGCGGACATGGCACAGCGAGCGCGAATTCTGTCGCGCACAGAGCGCACGCGGTCCTCCAGTGCAGGGCGCGCAATGGCCACCACATCTTCTTGATCGGTAAAGTCAATACCGGCTTCAACGAGTGCCAATAGCGTGGCGATTTCATCTGTATCACGGGCTGAGGACTGCTCTGCGGTGTTGGCTTGAAGCATCGATGCCGCCGCAAGTTGTGCATCAGTTTCAGCCATGATTACTGCAGCGATTCGCTCCGCGGACGCGATCGGCATACGACCCGACAAGACCGCACGCACGCTGAATTCGCCGGGGTGCGCGCGCCGCGCTGCCCCAGCAGAGTGCGCGATCACGGCAGTCATGATTCGTTCAAGTACGAATGGATTTCCAACAGTGTGAATCTCGGCGCAGTCTTCGCCGGTGGCGCTTGCTGGACCGGGCATGACCATGGCGAGCGCTGGTATGGATGGGTCACGTAAGCGCACCACATGTACGCCGCGCACACGCGCACGAACCGCCATGCTGCCAGGACAGTCTGGATCCATGGCGTTCCACAACGCTCGGCACGCTTCGTTACCACTGGCACGAACAATCCCGCGCATCGCACTTCCTGGAGGGCTTGCGACCGCGAGGATGACGCTTTGGTTGTCCATGCCGTGATCAGATCACTTGTTGTGGATCCACTTGCTTGTGGCAGAGCCGTTTACCTGCCGAGGATCCGTTCACCCTTCGCGGATGGGCCTATCTATCGCGCATCCATGTACTTATCGCCGATCCATTTACTTATCACGGAACTTTTTACTTGGCGCCTTGGTGACACTCGCCTGCGACCGCTTCTGTGCCTTCTGTTGCACATCTTGCGCGCGCTTCATGGCGCTGCTGTAGGCCTTCTGTAACCAGCCATTCTTCGCAGTTTGTGGCTTACTAAAGTCCATCTTGGCAACTTCAGCTTTCACGCGGATACTTTCATAGATACCAACGAGCGTACTGGTGGCGATGTACAAGGTGAGACCACTCGGCGCGGTATAGAGCATGACCGGGAAGAGGATGACCATCATCCACTTCATCATCTTCTGCTGTTGCTCTTGTTCGGGCGTCTGTGTCGCCGTGGGCGGCGGGGTCATGTACTTCTGCTGAATGAAGAAGACCACGCCCATTAAGATAGGGATCAGGTTGATCGAGTTGACCTTGGCGATATACAGATTGACTTCAAACGGCAGCGAGATGAAGCGGTCTTGCGCGCTCAGGTCGCTCAAGAATGGCCAGCCACCCATCTTCTGGAAGATGCCAAAGAACGCTGGCTGTTGACGTAGTTCGAATGCAAAATACAGGACGGCATAGAGGGCGATCCAAATCGGCATCTGCAAGAACGTTGGAACCATGCCACCAGCGCAACCAAGCGGATTCACGCCCTTTTCGCGGTACAGGCGAATGGTCTCTTCTTGCAGCTTCTTTGGATCTTCTTTGTAACGCTTCTGCAGTAGATCGATTTCTGGCTTGATGGAAGCCATTTGCTTGGTCACGCGTTGCATGGAGATCTGCGAACGTCGCGTGAGTGGGTGCAGCAAACCGCGCACCACAACTACCAGTGCGATGATGGCCAAGCCCCAGTCAAAGACCACGTAGTTGTG
>CALQCP020000020.1 GCA_943329105.2 Chitinophaga pinensis
CCGCTGGCCGCAGCTGCGCTTGCCGGAGCTTGTGCCACTGCATCAAGGTCCAGTTCCAATATTGCTTTACTACCAGCCACATGTGCCGCCGCCAGTTCAGCCATGCGCAGCGGCGTCACTCCGCCACGAAGCATTGATTCAAAGGTGAATGCCGCAGTGCGTGGATCGCTTTCGATGGCGGTGATGATCGACTGGGTCGCCCATGCTTCACTCATGCCAACCACGGCGTATCGGTCCAGATGACCATCAGCGCGCGCGTAGGTGAACGCGTTTCCGGAATGTCGGCCTTCGCATGGTCGGAGATCGGCGTGCAGATCAATATTCACGCAGCCGAGCGACTGTCCTGAAGCGCGTGCGCATCCTGCAAGAATGCCGTATGCATTATTGTGGCCACCGCCAATCACAATCGGGACCACCCCCGAGCGGCGCAACGCTTCAATGACACTTGCCACGCGGCGATCAATCTCGCTGACCATGTCACGCAGGGTCACCAGGGCCTCGGCGCGCGCCCGTGGCCCGCCGACCGTTGCATCAATACCCTTGGCGGCTTTGTTCAGGTCGCGTACATCAATGCATCCAGCGATCGCTACGGTCGCCCCATCCAAGAACGTGTTCGACTGCATGTTCAGAAAGCGCGGCAGAAACGCTCGCCACATACGACGTGCGCCGGCACGGCCGAGATTGGCGCGAACGCCGATGTCTTCGGGGATTCCCACGAGCACAACCTGTGTTCCTGCCGGAGTTTGCCCCTCGGGTCCAACGATGCCGACCCGTTGCCCAAGACGCACCTCGCCATCACGGAGGGTGGTCATCGTGCGGATTTCATCCGGTGTTGGTGTTCGCAGGTGTTCCACGCGCATAAGTGTACGAACCACGGAATGCCCGTGAGCCCTCAACCGGTCTGCCGCAAGCCTGTATACGAAGGACATGGAACAGCCATCGCCCGCCGCTTCGGAATCGACGCACGCGCCCATGACCGGTGCCGTCCCCACGGTCACAGCCGGTCGCCGTGACTTTCTTCGCAATGCCATCATCGGTGCCAGCGCACTGACCGCGATGCGCGCGGCGTTTGCTGGACATGCGCTACCGATTGTGCAGTCCACAACCGCCACACCAAGTGCGGGGGCGGCAGTTTCTCCGGGCAGCGTGGTGCCCGGCACCATCCGTCTCGCACATCTCACCGATATCCATGTGCAGCCGGAGCTCGGTGCCGAGGAAGGTATGGCCAGCGCCTTCAATCACGCGCAGTCCATGAAGCCAGACTTGATCATCACTGGTGGCGACGCGGTGATGGATGTGTTCGAAGCGAAGCGCGCCCGGGCGGAGCAGTTGCGCGCGATTTTCCAAGGCACACTGAAGCGTGAATGCGGGGTACCCGTGCACCACGTCACTGGAAATCATGACATCCTCGGTTGGAATCGCAAGAAGAGCGAATCCACCGGCACGGAGGCAGATTGGGGTAAGCGTTTCGCGTGTGACCTCTTTGGCGTCGCTCGCAACTACTACACGTTTGATCATGGCCCATGGCGATTCATTTGCCTCGACAGCGTGCAACCGAAGGGCGATGGCTACACGGCGTACCTTGATGATGCGCAGTACGAATGGCTGCAGCAAACACTGGCTGCCACGCCAAAATCAATGCCAATTGCGGTGGTTTCGCACATTCCGATTCTTTCGCTGACTGCACTGACCTACGGTGCACCGCGCTCCCGCGAGCACGTTGGCACAGACACCGTCATCTATCACGGCGAAATGCACACCGACGCCACGCTGCTCCACGATCTCTTCAAACACGCTGGAAATGTGAAGGTTTGCCTGAGCGGGCATGTCCATCTCCTTGACCACTGCATGATTGACGGAATCTCCTACATCTGCGACGGTGCGGTCTGTGGATCATGGTGGAAGGGGTCAGTGGAAGGCATTCCGGAGGGATACGGGGTCCTTGATCTCCGCCCAGACGGCACCTTCACCCACCGCTATGAGCGCTACGGATGGCAAGCGCGGAAGTGAGACAATCCTCGGCAATTGGCTTAGGATGCAGCGGTCGACTCCATGGACGGTGAAGACCACATTTTCCGCGAACGCGCCGTTGACTCCGCATCGAGTCCGGAGAGCATCAACCGTGTAGCTCCGATAGTGTCGGCACGCCTGTGGTTGTTGGTAGCGGGTGCCGGCGCGGTGGTTGCAACGTTTACCATTTGGGGTTTCTTCGGGTCGATTCCGTTGACCGTCCGCGGCACCGGCATCTTGATCGAAGGCTCCATGGTGGTGGCCGCAGAAGCGCCTGCCGATGGACGCATCGGTGATTTCTTAGCGAAGCCCGGCGACCGTGTTGTGCAAGGGCAAGTGCTGGCGGTGGTTGCGAATCCACGTCTGGAAGCACAGCGGATCGACGCCGAAAATGCCGCGGCACGATTACGCGAGCACGATGCCAACCTGACCGCGGCAGAAGATGTAGCCACTGCTGCTTTCACTGCATCAATGGATATCCGCGACAGTGAATGTCGCCACCGCATTGACCGTGCCGCAGACATCGCATTTGAATTCAACCAGGCTGTTGCCGCAAAACGAGATCGAGTACGCCAAGGATTGCTACCAGAGTCTGAATTGCTGACGATTGCCAACGCAACACTGGAGATGGAACGGTCAGTTTCTGAAGCACGGAGCGAATTACTCGGCATTCAGGCCGATCGTACGGAAGCCAGCATCCGTCGCCAGCAAGATCAACAGCGCCGCGAGAACGCCATTTCCGATGCAGATGCTTTGATTGGCCAACTAGCAGCGCGTATGTCAGCCGAACAACATGTCATCGCGCCGCGCGCTGGCAAGCTGGTGCAGCTCACCTGCAGTCCAGGCGATGGAGTGCACAAAGGTAACACCGTAGCAATCCTTTCTGATGCTGGCGATGGCCGCCTTCGCTGCTACGCATTCTTTCCGCTCACAGAAGGCAAGCGTGTTCAAAGGGACATGTACGCGCATGTTGAACCATTCATTGCGGACCGCGAACGTTTTGGGGTAATCAGTTCTGTCGTGCGCGATGTTGAGCCAGTAGTCGGAACTCGGGAGAGTTTCCTGCGCATTATCACTAGTCCAGAAGTCGTCCAGGACATTGAGGGACGCTCCGAAGGAACCGTTTCGGCGGTGATTGACCTGGAGCTGGACGCCGCTTCACCAACCGGATTGCGTTGGAGTGGTGGAGTTGGATACCCCCAGCAACTCACGCCCGGCACGCTCTGTGAAGTCGATGTTGTGACCGAAGACGTGGCGCCGATTTCTCTCCTCATCCCATGGCTCCAGCAGGCCTTCGGTGGTCGATGAATCGGCTGTTCGCCCACCCTCGCACGGTGGAGGTACCACTGCAGTGACGGATGCACCGCTGAAATCTCTAGTACCGCAGACCCCGCGCGCTGTAGCGTTTCGACCATCCGGACTCCGGGTCGTTACTGCACCAACCATCATGCAGATGGATGCGGTGGAGTGCGGTGCTGCATGCCTCGTGTCAATTCTCGCCTTTCACGGACGGCACATTTCCATTGAGGAAGCGCGGCGCGTATGCGGAGTCAGCCGTGATGGCAGCAGCGCATTGCAACTCACCGCTGCAGCGAGCAGTTACGGTCTGAAGTGCGATGGTTACGGTGTTGAGAGCGCCGACCTTCGAGATTTGCAACTCCCCGGGATTCTCTATTGGGGCTTTGACCACTTTGTGGTGCTTGAAGGGTGGAGCCGCGGGCGGTGGCGAATCATGGATCCCTCCATCGGTCATCGTTGGGTCAGCGCAGCGGAGTTCGATGAAAAGTTCACGGGGGTTGTGCTGGAATTGACACCAACTGTGGAATTCCGCCGTGGCGGACGGACTCGCGGCGTTCGAGAAGCGTTAGTGGAGCGGATGCGTGGTTCTTGGCGCGTAGTAGCAGCCACTGCTGCGTGCGGTGTCTTGCTGGCGGTTCCTGCCTTTACGCTTCCCGCGCTCGGCGCCGTGTATGTCGACCGCGTTCTCTTGGGCGGAGCGAACGGTTGGATACTGCCCATGGTCTTGCTCGCACTTGCAGCCATGATGTTGAGTGCGGTGCTTGCGTATGTCCAACAGCAGCTACTCGCTAAGCTTGAACAGCGTCTGGCCGTTACCGGTGCGGCTCGATTCTTCGATCACTTGCTTCGGCTGCCAGTGGATTTCTATTCGCATCGTTACACCGGCGATATCGTGCAGCGTCTTGATGCTGTTGAACTATTGGCGGAAGCATTTGCATCAAAGATTGCTCCTGCGCTCGTTGGGCTGCTCACTTCGACGCTGTTCATCATTGCGCTGTTTGTCATTGATAAGCACCTTGCCCTGATAGCCACCGGCATCATCGCCGCCGTCATTCTGATTGTGCTTCGATCGGGGCGTGCACTGATCGATCGCACGCGGACGCTGGAAAGAGACATCGGCCTTGGCGCCGGAACGCTCTCTGCTGGTCTGACTGCCATTGAAACAGTGAAATCTTCCGGGCGCGAGAACGATCTCTTTGCACGTATCGCGGATGCCAATGCACGCACCGCAACATCCGCGCAGGCGCTCGAAGGTTTATCAACGACACTCACTGCAGCGCCAGAATTCTTGGTTTCGCTCTTGGTTTCTGCCATTGTTCTGGCATTTGGCGGATGGCAGGTCATGCAGGGGCACATCACCATTGGTTCGTTGCTGGCGTTCCAGGCCATCCTGGTGGTTGCCATGGGACCGGTGTTGGAACTGGCATCGCTTGGACAAGAGATTCAATCACTGAATGCCACCATGGCGCGCATTGATGACGTCCTCCGTCATCCGCGCGATCCGTTGGCGTTGCCAGTCGAGCCAGTTGAGCCAGTCGCGGTGACTCACGGTGCAGATGTATCCGTGCTGGACCAACAGGCTGCGCCAGCCGCTGACGCCCTGGAATTCCGCAATGTTGTGTTTGGCTACAGCGAAGCGGATGAACCGCTGATCCGCGATTTCACTTTGCGCATTGCACCTGGCCATCGGGTTGCCATTGTCGGCGCCACTGGTTCCGGCAAGAGTACGGCTGCCAAACTTGCGTCCGGCCTCTATCTGCCATGGTCTGGTGAGGTACTCATTGATGGTCGACCGCTCGCTTCGATCCCCCGGCACGAGCGCGCCACAGCAATCGCAGTGGTGGGGCAAACGCCAATCCTCTTTGCCGCCAGCTTGCGCGACAATCTATCCATGTGGGATCCGCTCATTCCCGATGCATGGATGCGGGAAGCAACCGACGATGCCGGCTTGGCCGGATTGATTGAGGCGCGTGGTGGCCTGGGCATGATGATTGCCGAAGGTGGCATCAATCTCTCCGGCGGTGAAGCGCAGCGCGTGGAAATTGCGCGGGCACTTTCACGTCGCCCCTCCATCTTGATTCTTGACGAGGCCACATCGTCCCTTGATGCAACCACCGAATCGCAGATCGATCGCGCGCTTCGGCGTCGCGGCTGCGCATGCTTGGTGATTGCGCATCGCTTGAGCACTATTCGCGATGCAGACGAGATTGTGGTGCTTGACCGTGGCGTGATCGTTGAGCGCGGTTCGCATGATGAACTCATCGCGCTGAACGGTGCCTATGTGGCCTTTGTTCGTGGTGGAGGGCAGGGCTGATGCTCCACAATGCAGCGACCATTTTTGTTGAATTGGGAAGCAAGGAGCGGCACGTTGACGGCCGCGACCATATGGATTTGGGCTCCGAACCGCGCGCGCTCGCCGTCGCTGCGGGCATGGTGAGCGTGTTCGTTGCTCGTCGAAGGCGTGATGGCACGCCGGGGCGCCGTGTCTACCTCGGTACCGTTGCGCCCGGTGGAGTGCTTCCCTCATTGCTAGCGCATGTGCAGGGAGCGGACACCACGCTTGTTGCTGTGCCCGATGGCCGCGCCACGGTAGTCACGGCGCCTGCCCGTGGCCCGGGTGTTGAAGAAGCAATTGCCGACGGCACCGATGCATTTGCTCGTGTCATGCTGCCGATTGATGCGCGCTTGACCACTGAACGCGAAAGTGATCCGCTGCGCAGACTGCTTGAGTATGCAAGCGGGCTTGCTGCCGCTGATGCTGCCGCCATGGCTGACGCTGCCCGCGGCAGATCGCAACAATCAGCCGCACTACGCGATCGCTACGCGCGCATGCTCGGATCGGTCTTCGCTGATCACAACGAAGTCTTGAGTATTGATCCCCACGTTGACCCACTACTCCGCGCGTGCCGTCACGTTGCCGTTGCGGTTGGTGTTCCACTGGCAAGTATCCCGCGCCGCATTCCAGACGATTCCATGCTGGCGTCAGCGGAGTCGTTTGCGCAGGCGGCGCGTATTGGATGTCGCCACGTGCGGCTCACCGATGAGTGGTGGAAGGGCAATTTTGGTCCGCTTCTGGTGACCGCGCTCGATGGAACGCCGGTAGCGCTGGTACCTGGGCGGTGGAGCGGATATCGCGCGTACATGTATCTGCCCGACCAGCCTCCGCGACTTTGCAAGGTCGACGCAAAGGAGGCCGCATTGCTGCATCGAGCCGCGGTGGTGTTTGCGCCGCCGTTGCCAGTTGGAACGGTGACGCTGCGCTCCTTATTCGCCTTCTTGCTGCGCGGCTCAGCGCATGACCTGTGGCTCGCTGCGTTGGTTTCGCTTGCGGCAAGCGTGCTGAATCTGTTGATTCCATTCGCCACTGGACTCTTGGTGAGTCGAGTCATTCCGGGTGGCGATCCAGTCTCACTTGTGCACCTTGGACTGGTGCTTGCGTCCGCACTGTTTGCGGTCGCTGCTTGCGAACTAGTGACGCGCTTCCTTCTGCTCCGCACCGAGACGCGCGCCACGATGCGTGGTTCATCTTCGATCATTCTCCGCGCATTGCAGTTGCCACTCTCGTTCTTCCAGAAGTATTCAGTTGGCGATCTGGCACAGCGGCTGAGTGTCATTGAGGAAGTACAACGTCGCGTCACAGGAACAATGGTGGTCTCAGTGGTGAGCGGGGTGTTCTCGCTGACGTATGTGCTACTCATGGCAGCCATTGATCCGCTGGCTGCCGCCGTATCGGCACTTCTGTTCCTGGTGGTCTTCACTGTCACCGCTGTTGTTGCGCGTCGACAAGCGCGGTTCGCCGCGGACGCTGCGGAACGGAGTGGAAAGCTCAGTGGTTTTTCGCTGCAATTGCTCGACGGCATCGATCGGATTCGTACGACTGGAACTGAGGAGCACGCGTTGCTGCAGTGGCTGCATCGCTACCGACCCGAGCGCCGTGCGATGTACGGCGCCGCCCTTGTGGGTGCGCAATTGCGCGTACTTGCAGTGGCTGTGCCATTTGCTGCCGCCGCGTTCTTATGGTGGCGCTTCGGTGCCATCGCTGGCGGCAAAGAAGTGCAAGTGCCGGCCTTCATTGCGTTCAATGCCGCATTCCTCGCAGCGCTTGCAGCGATCACTTCCCTTGGGTACGCCATCGGCGACATTTCTCAAATCGCTCCTTTGGTTGGTCGATTGCTACCGATTCTTGCAGAACGGTCCGAGTCCGATCCCGGAGCAGAAAGTGCCGGGCCACTCTCTGGCAGCTTGTCAATTCAAGGCATTCGATTTGCCTATTCGGGTTCCGCAGATGAGGTACTCCGAGGTGTTTCCATTGAAGTTGCCGCTGGCGATTTTGTCGCCATCGTCGGTGCATCGGGAAGCGGAAAGTCCACGCTTGCGCAGTTGCTATTGGGGTTGCGACGCCCGACTGCAGGAAAGGTTCTCTTTGACGGCAAGGATCTGGCAAAGTTAGATCTGGTCTCGGTGCGTCGGCAAATCGGCGTAGTGGGGCAGCACGCGCGGGTAATTCCCGGAACGATGTTGGAGAATATTGTGGGGGCCACGCTTCTTTCCAAAGAGGAAGCGTGGGCTGCAGCGGAGGCCGCCGGATTTGCGGACGACATCCGCGAAATGCCCATGCAGATGAGCACCTTCGTCAATGAGCACACGCTGTCTGGCGGGCAACTGCAGAAGCTGTTGATTGCGCGTGCGCTGGTGACCCAGCCGCGCGTCCTTGTGCTTGATGAGGCCACCAGCGCGCTCGACGAAGTTTCACAGGCATGTGTCTCGCGCAGTTTGGAAGAGCGAAAGGTCACCCGCATTGTGATTGCCCATCGCCTGAGCACCGTGCGCGCTGCCGATTGTATCTATGTGCTCTCGGCCGGGGAGGTGGTTCAGATCGGACGCTTTGATGACCTTGCGTCCACCGAGGGACCGTTCCGCGAATTGGTGCGGCGACAGCTCCTTGAGGCAGAATCCCCCTCAGTGGCCTAAACGCATTGGGGCGCACCCCAAACAGCGGTGCGCCACCTGTTGCCTTCAGTGTGTCAGTGGCAACTGTCAGCGTTTCTTCGCACCCAAATTGACCGCCTTGGGGCTCACTCGACCGCTACTTGCCTTGGCTAAGCCCGATGGCTTTGCGCCAGGCTTGGCTCCACCGCCCTGCATAGAGGCGAGGTCTTTCGCTTGGAGTTTCTTGTTGTCCGTCATTTGGTTCTTTCCCTTCATACGAGCCGCGGCGCACTGGGGTACATGCCCAATGGAACGCCTGTCGCTCGATCATCGGATCGTGCGGGGGCCAACACAACGGCCACTTACGGAATTTGTCCCTAAAAAGAACAACCCCCCGGAGGCGTGTAACTCCAGGGGGCGTTTGTTTCTCCGCGCAGCCCTGCCGGGCGCGCGAAGGGAGTGGTTTGCAGAGCGTGATGGCGCGCACCTTTCGGGGGTGCATCGCTGCTCCTCTTCTATCAACGCAAGTTGGAGGGTCCACCCATCACTGAATGTGCCAAAGTGAAGAAATTCTTCCAATTTGGAGCAGTAACACTGATTCAGATTGGGCTCCGTTCACGCCTATAGAGGTAGTCGGTGGAGTTACTGATAACGTAGTTCACACTGCCCTTTTCTCTGATTCTGACGCAACACTCTCACGAGTGGATCGTGCAAGATCGGTCCCGGCCCCGCGCTTCATCGCTTGGGGCCGGGAATTTTTTTGCACGGAAACCTCTTGTTGGCAAGTAATTATGCCGCCACAAGCCGGAATGGTTATTCAGTTTGCCTGAACACGGATTCTTTCGCGGAACGGGGCGTGCACTTCCTTGACTTGTTCCAGAAGCGGGGCATTATCACAGGGTGCTGGTTGCGCGGCACTGATTGACAGGAGAGTAGGAACAGGGGATTTAGTGATTTTGTCCGAACGCGTGTATCGGATGACATCGCTGTTGTTTCCTGGAGTGCCTGCCATGTCATCCCTGCCGCTTCCGTCCGCTTCGGATGGACCAAGTCTTTCTGAGTTGTTCGAGACCATCTACGTCAGGCTCAAAGAGCTGTCGTCGATGTTCATGCGCGCTCAGCCGGCGGGACACACCCTCCAGTCCACTGCGATTGTGCACGAGGCATTCCTCAAACTTGCGGAGCGCGAATCCACGGACTTTGAAAGCGAAGAACACTTCTTTGCTACGGCCGCCACGGTGCTCCGCAGCGTTTTGGTGGACCATGCTCGGCAGCGTAAGAGCAAGAAGCGCGGCGCTGGTAAGCGGGGCGCCTCGGTTGAATTCTTCGACCCCGAGGATGGCTCCGGCAATGCAGTGGGAGTGATTGAACTGGAAGACGCCATGCAATCATTGGCCCTCGTCGATGCACGTGCCGCTCGCGTTGCTGAATTACGAATCTTCGGTGGCATGTCGATGGACCACGTGGCACGGTTACTGAGTACCAGCGTGCCGACCGCCGAGCGCGACTGGCGCTTTGCTCGGGTGTTCCTTGAAAAGCAATACGGTCGAACCGCCGAGCCGACCAAAGTTTCAGCCATCATCGCTTCTGAAACCAACAGGGATCGACCCGCTTCATGACCATCCTCACCCCAAGTCGCTGGAGCACCGTGCGTCGACTCTTTGAGTCAGCGATGGATATGCCCACGACCGATCGCGGTGCCTATCTGCAGGCCGAGTGCGCCGACGACTCAGACACTCGCCAAGAAGTGCTCGCCTTGCTCGCCGCGGACGAAGTGCCCTTTGACATGCCGGTGGATCGTGATCCCGACAGTCGCGGCCGCACGGACGCCGCAGAGAATTTCCCGGAAGTACTTGGATTCAAGATTGTCCAGCGCATCGGAGCCGGCGGTTCAAGCCGCGTCTTTGAGGCAACGTGCCTTGAAAATGGCGCTCGCGTGGCCCTGAAGGTCATGAATTCAGGCTCCAACGGTCAGTCACTGCTCCGGTTCCGCCAAGAGAGCCGAGTCTTGTCGCGCCTTTCACACCCCGGCATCGTTCGTCTTCATGAAACGGGCCAGACCCAGGACGGACAGATTTACTTGGCGATGGACTTCATTGAAGGCCAGCGCATCGATGAGTGGTGCACCAGTCACGCACTCTCTGCGCAGGAGCGCGTTGCTGCCGTCTTGCAAGTGTTGGACGCGTTAGAACACGCACACGCCGCTGGCGTGATTCATCGCGACATCAAGCCACACAACATCTTGGTGAATACTGCAGGTCAAGTTCATTTGGTGGACTTCGGCGTTGCACGCTTGACGCGTGAAGATGGCAACCGCACGGGGTTCCACACAGAAACCGGCAACATCGTGGGCACCTTCGCTTACATGAGCCCGGAACAAGCGGATGGCAAGGCAAGCCGAATTGGGCCTGCCACGGATGTCTATCAAACAGCGCTGGTGTTGTTCCAGCTTCTGACCGGTCGTCTGCCCTATGAGGTTGAGGACCGCGGAGCCATGGCACTCTTGAAGGCCGTGCTGTTTGAACGACGCATGCTGCTTTCTGAAGTGGTGCCAGAGCTCAGCGGTGCGATCGAAGAAGTCATCAATGCCGCACTGAATGTTGATCCGGTGCAACGCCCGCAGACGGTTCAGCTCTTTGCTGCACAGCTTCAGGTAGCGCTGGCGCAGATGGACTGACTGGTGAGACCGATACCGGTGGGGTGATCCGGTGAGTGACTTCCGCGGGGTGAATATCTGACTGGCATTCGCAGCGTGAGCCCGCGGTTAACCGCCGCGGGCTTTTCGCCCGTTACTGTCGTCATGCCCTGTCATGGTGAATCACACCGCGGCGCGCATCGGTACGGAGCTTGTTGACTGCCCAATGCGTAAGACCAGCGGTCCGTTAAAGGTCTCAGCCCGAAGTAAGAACCGGCCGGGGGTGAAGACCATCGGGTGCATGGCGGGATCGCGTGCGGTCAGGTCCGGGATTACCAGCTGTCCGAAAGCGTCAAGAATCGATACCTGCGAAGACTGGCGACCGCACATGGCCCAGGCATCAAGCGCAATGGCGCTGCCTTCCGTGACAATCCATTCCACCTCAAGGGTGGCACGGTCGTGCCCGGAAAGCGTGGCATGCATGAGTCCGGGAGCAAGGTCAAGGCATACGCTCCCAGGGGTCCCGTGCGGCCGCAATTCAAAGCGGCGATCGCCATCATTGATGCGGAGCAGTTCGCGGCGAACCAGGGACTCACCACTCACCATGATCGAAGCCTCAGCCGCGAGGAACATCATCCGCGTGGAGTGGGTAGGGCGTGAGATTGGAAGGGTGTGAGATTGCATTACATAAAGGAACACGAGATTCAGAGGCGCCAACCATCGCGCAGCCGTCCAAATTTCGGAGTTTTTTGACACATTGATCTTGAATAATCGGACCATGCATTCCGGAGCGAAATTATTTAGCCGTTCCGGAGATTCCGTGATGGGCGGGGGGGCTGAATTACGTTTGTACAGATAGAGGTATTCACCGCCGTTTGTGTGGTGGCGTGCCTTGCCCCGATGCCCCAGCACGTCCGAGTGCTCTGGGGCTTTTCTCTTTTTACCAGTGATTCCGCCCCGTCGGCATGAGGTGTACCCGCCGTACGATCTCACATCAATCCCATGCCTACAGCAGCCACCGCCATGCGTCATCCAGAACCGCCCACTACTCCCGGCGTTGGCCGTGTCTACAACTTCTCTGCCGGTCCGGCGTGCATGCCAGAGAGCGTCTTGGCGCAACTCCGCGACGAGATCACCGACTTTGATGGCAGCGGCATGGGCCTTCTGGAGTTGAGCCACCGCGGTCCGGCCTACGACCGGATCTTGGCCGATGCATTTGCAAGTGTCCGCGCGTGTGCCGGCGTTGGTGCCGACTGGGAAGTGTTGTTCCTCCCGGGGGGATCAATGCAACATTTCTCTTTGATCGCCATGAACTTTGTGCCCAAGGCAAAGGCAGGTGGGGAGCAGCCGTGGGTCGCCTTTGCAGACACGGGGCTTTGGTCGCACAAGGGTGAAAAAGAAACAGCGTGTGTTCGTCCGACCAAGAAAGTGTTTGATGGCGCAGCGTGCCGCTTCGACCACGTTCCATCCGATGCTGAAATTGCAGACTGCACCGGCGCTGCGTACTTTGCTTATTGCTCAAACAATACGGTTGAAGGCACGCAGTTTGCGCGGCCACCGCGCGTGGCTGCGCCGTTGGTGTGTGACGCAACCAGCGACATTTTCTCACGGCCGTTTGACCTCAATGCCCATGAATTGCTCTTCGCAAGTGGCCAGAAGAATCTGGGCGCCAGTGGCATCACCATGGTGCTTGTAAAGAAGTCATTCTTAGAGCGTGCTGATACTTCGTTGCCACCGATGCTCAGCTATGCAAACTTTGCCAAGACTGAGTCGCGCCCCAATACGCCGCCGACGTTTGGCGTCCGCGTGATTGGCCTCATGGCACAATGGACCCATGAATTTGGTGGTCCGGCGGCATTTGGTCCGCGCAATGCAGCCAAAGCGGCTCACATTTACAGGGCGATTGATGGCAGCGGCGGCTTCTACCGTCCTTCCATGCGCGCGGATTGCCGCAGCGACATGTCCATCAGTTTCCAACTGCCCAGCGATACACATGTGGACCGATTCGTAGCGGAAGCAGAGAGCGAAGGACTGTGCGGACTGCGCGGCCATCGCGAGTGGGGCGGCATCCGTGCGTGCGTTTACAACGCTTTCCCCGCGAAGGGCTGCGAAGTGTTGGCAGACTTCATGGGAGCGTTTGCTAAACGGAACGGCTGATGGCAGTAGCAGCAGAAAAGTTGCCACCAACGATGACATCAAGTTTCTGCGCGAGCCATCGTGCCCACTGCCAGTGCGGGGTCGCGTAGGCGACGCATGGACGACAACCAGCTTCCGACTATTGCAGATCATCGTGAGCGCGTCCTATGACGGCGTAACACTGGCATGCGGGTGGGTCACCACCATCGCCACGACCACTGTTCTTCACGCTCAGTCAGCCCCCCGGGGTTACTGGGCTAACCGACTTGGTACTGGACTGCACCGTGATGCCCGCGCGTGGGCATTGGTAAGCACCTTTGGCAACATGGGCAGTGGAGCGTGGGTGCGTCATTCCTGCTTCATCACCTGTTCATTGCTTGTTCATCACTCACTCATCGCTGGTTCCCTGCCCAGTCCAGCGGCGTACTACTTTGACATCGATTCCAAATAGATCGAGCGCTCTACCAACCGATTGATTCACGATGTCATCAATGGACTTGGGCCGGTGATAGAACGCCGGCACCGGCGGCATGACGATGGCTCCGTTCAGGGTGGCGCGTTCCATGATGGCAATGTGTCCGGCATGCAATGGAGTCTCGCGGAACATCAGGACCACGCGGCGTCGTTCCTTCAGTTGCACATCCGCGGCTCGCACAATGAGTTCATCATCGAAGCAGTGCGCAATTCCGGCGAGGGTCTTCACAGAACACGGCGCAACCAGCATGCCGTCCACTTGAAACGACCCACTTGCGATCGATGCACCAATGTCTTTGAATCCATGCACCACGGTGGCAAGACTCTTGACCTGCTCGATGTTGAAGTCAGTTTCTTCAGTGATGGTCCGTCCCGCTGATGGCGAAAGCACCAAGTGTGTCTCCACCCCTACAGCTCGCAGGAGTTCCAGGGCACGGATGCCGTATATCGCGCCCGAGGCGCCGGTGATACCGATGATGATTCGTTGCATACGTGGCGCCGTTCAGGTGATGTGCCGAAGCCAAGAGATCTGCGCGGCCCACCGCTCCAGCACCTCGTTGGGTGAGTGCAGACGATAGGAGACTCCGGTGGTTACCTCGGCATATTTTGCCCGATGTTCTCTCGTAGATTCCACAGTGGCTCGAAAAAACGCCAGTTGCGGCTCATCTGCGTGGTCGCCCGGCATCATGGCGGTAGCCGCCGAGCGTTGTTGCGGCGCTGCGACCGGTGTGGCGCGCAGTTGGATCTCAAAGACGCCCCCGTCGAGCACCAACGAAAGGGCGACGCGTCCATCACGCACCATGTTGCGGCATGTACCGGAGTGCGCCCACAGGCAGAGGTTCAGATGGTGCGGATCGGTGGCCAGCACTTCACCGATCGACAAGTGTGCGCTGTGTGGCCAGCCTGCCTCATCAACCGTTGACAGTTGAAATGCTTGTCCCGCTCGCCCGAGCAGATCGGCGCCATCAAGGTGGCGCGCAACCTGCTCGGGGAGCGATGGAATTAATGAAGGACCCACGATCATGTGGTCATGTTTGCGCGAACGTCATCACTGACGATCACTTCTTGCTAATGAGTTCGTGGAACGCCTCAGCCCATTCCGTGCAGGCTTTCTCGGCGGTGCCGAGCGCAGAGAGCTTTTCAGTGCCGAAGCGTTCTGTGTCACACGTCTGCATGAGCGCGGCGACCACTGGTCCGTTGGCGCCATCCATCGCATAGAGCTCGGCGCCGGCATAGCCGTAGCCGCCCTTGAGAATCTGTGTTTGCGGAGCGATGTTGCGCAGCGGCTGGTTGGGCTTCACGCCAGTAATGGCCGCGCGAATCACAAGCGTGCGGTCGCCAGTTCCGATACCAGGTCCGAATGACTTTGCCAACGCTTCCTGCAGCAGTGTTCGCAGTTGTTGCAACTGTTCAGGGGTCAAATCGCCGTAGGCATTGCCATCGGGTGTAACGACTGGGTCGATGACCACCTTGCCAAAGCGGGTAGTGTCGAGGTCCTTCAGTCGGAAATCCTTGCGCTTATCGCCATCCGCTTTCAATGCCACGGTGCGTGGGATGTATCCGGTGTAGTCAACGGTTTTGCCGCAACCAGTGAGTGCACTTGCGGCCAGAAGTGATGCCAGAGCCGTGGGAATGATGGTGGTGAGTTTCATGGGTGATTCCTGTAGGAAGTGAGCTGGAAAGCATGGACGATAGTGCAACGAGTTGCGCTTTGGCGAATGCAAACGCCGCCGCGAGTCACTCGCGGCGGCGTTTGATGTTGAGGTGATTGAGACTCGTTCAGTCAGCGTGCTCAGGCCTTTGGAGGAGCGGGAGGTGCTGGTGGAGCTGGTGGCACTGGAGGCGCTGGAGGAGCGTCGCCGCCCTTGCCGCCCGGAGGAGGACCGCCTGGCCCGCCCGGTCCACGACCGCCTTCGCCACGACCGCCTTCGCCACGACCGCGGCCCTTGGCACCCTGACGCAGTTCTTCTTCGGAGACCTTGCCGTCGCCGTCTTTGTCAGCGCCCTTCATGCGTTCCCACGCCTTGGCCGGCACTTCATCCTCGGTGAGGAAGCCGTCCCCATTCTTGTCGAGCTTCTTAAAGTCTGGACCCTTGCGACCTTCACCACCTTCGCCGCCGGGACCTTGTCCAGGACCGCCTGGGCCACCTGGTCCGCCTGGTCCACCCGGACCCTTGGGCGGTGGAGCTTGTTCGCCGCCCGCTGGTGGCTCAATCGCAACCGCAGTGGCTGCCAGTGAAAGTGCGAGGAATGCCGGCGCGATGAATGTGAATGCTTTCGTGTTCATATCAGTATGTTCCTTTCGGTAACGAGGATTTGCCTGGAGTTTGTCAGAGGGGACAAGGATTCGTCGGCAGGGATTGCGTTTTTCACGGCTTCAAGCCATGTGCGGCAGTGAAACGCACCCTGCCTGTGACGGATTTCATGGAATTGCCGTAATTCCCAAATTGCCTGCCGTGGAACCCGGTACGAGCACCGATAGCCTCCGCGCCATGCCTCGAACCATTCAAGCCATCGCGACCGCCTTTATCGCCTGTTCGAGCGTATTTCTTGCGTCCTGCGCGGCACCACCAAGCGCATCTGCCCGTGACGCGCCATCCGCGGCCGTCCCGGTGACACACCGCATCGTTGGTCAGGATCGAGGTGCGGTGTCGATCGTTGCCGCGGACGGAACGTTGCAGTGGCAGGTTGCCTGCCCGCACAACTCGCATGACATTGCAGCGTTACCGAACGGCAACATTCTCATTCACCCAGCGCCGAACCGGATCGTTGAGGTGACGCCATCGAAGGAAATGGTGTGGCAATGGACGAGTGTTGCGGTGGCGCCGTACACCGGCCCGGTAGAGATCCACGCGTTTGAACGATTGCCCGACGGCAACACCATGATTGCCGAGACTGGAAACTTGCGAATCATCGAAGTGGATGCGCAGGGCGCAGTTCGTACCAGCGTGCCGATGCGTGTTGAGCATCCAGATGCGCATCGCGATACCCGACGTGTTCGCAAGACGCCGTCCGGCACGTACCTTGTGTGTCACGAGGGGCTTGGTTGCGTACGCGAGTACGACCACGATGGGGCCGTGGTGTGGGAGTACGTGCTTGACCTCAATGATCAACCAGCAACCGGCGGGCACGATGGCCACGGGACGTGCGTATTCAATGCGCTTCGACTGTCGAATGGAAACACGCTCATTGGCGGAGGAAACAACAATCGAGTGATCGAGGTCACGCCTGCGGGCAAAGTGGTGTGGTCCATTGAGCGTGACGAATTACAGCGAGCCGATGGCCGCCCCATCCACCTGTGCTGGGTTACCAGTTTGCAGGTGCTTTCGAATGGAAACGTGGTGATCGGCAACACGCATGCTGGAGAATCGAATCCACAAATGATTGAGGTCACGCGCGCGAAACAGGTTGTGTGGGTGCTTGACAATCAGAAGGTGTTCGGCAACGACTTGTGCACCGGATGGCTGCTTGATGCTCCCGCCGGGACGATTCGCTGACGCGACCCCATGTGCAATGGTGTGAAGTGAACTCCGAAAAATAAAGTTGCCGCACTTGTGGTGAAGTGCGGCAACTTGTTTGTTGTGATTTCAGACGCTGTGCGCGTCATGCGAGCACGCGGGCTGATTACCTGCCTGGCTTTCCAGCGCCGCCTGGCTTTCCAGCGCCGCCTGGCTTTCCAGCACCGCCTGGGCCACCCGGACCGGCTGGTCGACCTGGCTTACCTGCCCCACCCGGACCTGCTGGACCACCGGGTTCACCTGCGCCGCCGGGACCGCGTGGACCGCCGGGTTCACCTGCGCCACCGGGGCCGCGTGGACCACCGGGTTCACCTGCGCCGCCGGGGCCGCGTGGTCCACCGGGTTCACCCGCGCCACCAGGACCGCGTGGACCGCCGGGTTCACCTGCGCCACCAGGACCGCGTGGACCGCCGGGTTCACCTGCGCCACCAGGGCCGCGCGGGCCACCGGGCTTGCCTGCGTCACCAGGACCGCGCGGGCCACCGGGTTCACCTGCGCCACCGGGACCGCGCGGGCCACCGGGTTCACCTGCGCCACCGGGACCGCGCGGGCCACCGGGTTTGCCTGCGTCACCAGGACCGCGCGGACCGCCGGGTTCACCTGCGCCGCCGGGGCCGCGTGGACCGCCGGGTTTGCCTGCGTCACCAGGACCGCGCGGACCGCCAGGTTCACCAGCGCCACCAGGACCAGCGGGGCCAACCCCACCAGGACCAACCGGCTTTCCAGGCTTACCGGCATCACCAGGACCAGCTGGTCCGCCCGGCTCGCCAGCGCCACCTGGATTCTTCGGGGGAGCCTGACC
>CALQCP020000021.1 GCA_943329105.2 Chitinophaga pinensis
ACCCAGTCGAGCACCGGGATGTCGCCAAGCAGCGGCATCTTGCTCTTGATCTTGTTCTCCGTCTCCTTGCGGATACCGGACAGCACAATCGTCTGATTGTTCTTCACGGTCACGGTGGTATTCGTTTGGCGGCGATCGACGATCGGGTTGCCACCAACACCTTCCGGGCTCGTCACATTGATGTTGGAGAGCAGTACTTCGATCTCCATATTGACGTTGCGATCCTTGGTGATGCGTGGTCGCACGTTCAAGCCGATTCCCACAGGAATCTGATCGAATGTGGCATTCACGCCGCCGCCGGTGTTCAGATCGCTGAGACTTGAACTCTGGAACGGAACGTCCTGACCCTGGAAGAATTTTGCTTCCTTATTGTCGCTGGTAAAGACGCGCGGTTGCTGAAGAATCCGCACCGATGTCTCCTCAGACAACGCCTGCAGGATCACGTTGGCATCAATGCCAAACGCAAAGATGGACTTGTTGAGATCGGGCGGGAAAATGTCACTCTTCTCGCCGTCGAACGTTGTACCAACCACCACCGCATTATTCGGATTAACGGGGCCCACGCCCTGTCCCCACTTGATACCGAGCTGGAAGTCATCTCCAAGCTGGACTTCTGCAAGGACAACCGAGATCATCACCTGGCGCCCAGGTTGATCGAGATCATGAACGATGGTTGCCAGACTGTCTTGGATCTCTGGTGGAGCCAGGATCAGCAGCGAGTTCTGACCGGCATTCGGCACCACGCGGCTCTTGCCGACGAGTGCACTCACTTCGGTAGCCGTATCTCCAGCACCACGACCCGATTGCCACGGGAACTGAATGCCACCGCTTGAGCCGCCGCCGCTTCCTGGAAGATTGGTGTTTCCGCTGGTGAATCCGTTGGTATTTGACGACCCATTGGCGCCACCGCTGGCCACATTAAAGTCAATACCCGAGAGACCTTCTTGCGGAGCGCGGATGGAGGCTGTCGAACCGGACTGTGCCAGCAGCGCGTTGAGAATTTCAGACAATTCCACGGCGCTGGCATGTTTGAGAGGGATGTTCTTTGGCATACCCGCTTGCAGCGGGCGGTCGATTTCAGCAATCAACTCGTCAAGCCATTTGAAGTTGTCGGGAGTCTTACTGACAATGATCAGGCGATTGGAGTCTGGGTAGGCCTCAATTCGGAAAATGTTGGCGATGGCCACATCTGCACCGGATGATCCACCGCCACCACCGCCACCAAGTCCTTGCACTCGTGATGCGCCAGTGTTGCCGCCGCCGCCGCTTCGTCGCGCGCCGCCGCCTGCACCGCCGCCGCCCTCAAGCAGCGATTGCAGAACCGCCTGCACTTTGAGTGGGTCGGTGTACTTCAGGTCATAGAGTCGGAAGATGCCACCACTTGTTTCCGATGACGGAGCATCAAGCACGGCGATAAGTGACTCGATCTCCTTCATGATGCTCGGCTCAGCACGAATAGTCATGCTGTTGGTTGCTGGGAGCACAGTGACCACCAGTTGTTCACTGGTACCCACCAGTTCGCTACCGCCGCCTTGAGCGGCACCAGGTGTGCGCCCACGATTCTGCCCCGGCTGTTGCGGCTGTCCACCACCAGCACGCGGAGTGGATGCGCCGCCCGATGGACCGCGCGAGGAAAATAGTTCGGTAATGATGCCCTGAATCGTCTGCGCATCTTGGTAAAGCAGTCGAATGGTCTTGGTGCGCACGTCCACATAGGCGGCCACATCAAGCAGGTCGATCATGTGCTGCACGCGCTTCGCCAGCGCGATATCGCCTTCCAAGATGATCTGGTTGGAGTTGTTGTCCACTTGCAGCGTTGCGTAACTCGGCAACGAATCCTGCAAGCGTTCAAACACCTGGGAAGCCTTGGTGTTCTTGATGCGGAACACCTTGATGACAATGTTTCCGTTCTCAGGAAGCGGAGAGATGTCAACGTCTGGCCCAAGCACCTTGGCGGGCTGCAACTGATTCAGTTCGGTGAGACTGTCAATCAGAATCATGTCCTCGGTTTCCACAACACCGAGTCCATTGAGGCGGAATGCTTGGAAGATCAGATTGAGGGCTTCGCTCTTGCGCATCTTGCGATCACTGACGATGGTGATCTTGATCGGTGTCAGTGCGGTCTGTTTCGGGATCACCACCTTGCCGGTCCACAGTGAGATGGTGTCGATGAGCGTCTTGATTTCCTGGTCACGGAATTGCAGTCCGACCAGTTCATCAGTGACTGGCGCCTTGCGACCTGATCCAGGTCCGCGGTCCGGTGCTGTTTCGGGGGTCGGCTCCGCAGCGACTGGTGGAGTGGCTGGCTCGACCTCGGGCGCCTCTTCCGGCGGCAGGTCCATCGGCTGATTCATCCCGTCGCCGCCGTTGCTTGCGGGCTCCTTCGGCGAATCTTGGAACGCAGCGGTTGCCGCGCGCCCCACTGGTGACGCAAGCAGGGCAATGAGCAGTGCAAGGGAAGTGGTGTGTCGGGTCTGCAAATGTGTTCTCCAAGCGTTGTGCCAAGGTGCTCGGTACGGAGCCATCTGGCCGGGAACCAGTCCAAGCTCATTGGAGCCAGAACAGGGTCTTGTAGGGTCTATCGGCTGTGTGGGTCCGTTGACTAAGAAACGCCAGTCCCCAATGGCGGATTGCTGGCAAGCCCCGGTTTCTGAGTGGTTCAGGGAGTTAATACTGCCGGGGCTCTGGCGGGCACCCGCCGTCCCCTGCGCCCGCGTCCCCTGCGCCCCCGTTAGCGGGTCAGGTCCTCAAGGCGCTGCACCAACCACTGCTCCTCGGCGTCCAGGCGCTGGCGAGTGGCATCGTTCAGGTCTGGGCGCGCTCGGGCAGCCGCCACCTGTGCCAGGGCGGTTCGAGCGGGTTCGATCTCCAGCCGTGAGACCGCCACCTGGGTGGTTGCAGCGGGAATAGGCGGCACGGCAGGCGTTGCATTCAGGACTGGTGCTGTTTCGGCGGCCCCGGAAGCACCACCCGCTTCGGTAGCGCCATCCGCGCCAGAGGCTCCACCAGCTCCAGCGGCCCCGGCAGCTCCAGCGGCCCCGGAAGCACCACCCGCCCCAGCAGCGCCGTTTGCTCCTGCAGCGGCTCCTTTCGACCCGGTTCCGCTTGGGATGCCACCGGCCCCAGCGCCCGCCACTGCACCGGCCGTGCCGGGTGGCGTGGCGGTCTTGGTGACCATGGTTCCTGCTGGGCCCGCTCCGCTTCGGGTTCCGACCCCGCCAGCGCCTGCGGCCGGTTCCACCGTCACGCCGGACGGCGTACTGGCGCTCGTCAGCGGCTTGAAGTTCGCCTCGTTCATCTTCTGACCAACCGCCACGTCGTATTCCTTGCCCTTGTGCCGGATCTTCACCATCCACGGCGAGATGATCTCGACCAGGGTGATGCCCTCCGCGTCCTTACCGATTTCAACAGTGCGAGCACCTTCCAGGTAGACGGTGCTGCCAAGCATGCCGACCACTTTTGGCCCCGTGTATTCGGTTGGTGCTTGTGGCGGCGGAGGTGGTGGGGACGGCGGCGGCGGCGGCGGTGGCGGCGGAATCTTGCGCTTCCAGTCCTGCGGCGCGAAGAACAACGAGCGTCCCGCAAAGCGAGACTCATACGTCCCCTGCGTCGTCTCATGTTGCGCAAGCAGCGGCGTAGTGACATCAACCGCGTCTATCGATGCCGAAGGACGAAAGATGTCAATCAGCAGCGGGGCAGAGTGTTGCACCAACACCACGGCACCAGCACTCGCGCATAGCACCGTGGCGACCAACATGCCTGACCAACGAATTCCAGATGGAAGTTGAAATTGCAGGTTCATCGCGCGGACCTCCCGGTTGCAGCAATCACCCATGTCTCAATGGTGGCCTGCACAGTGACCTTCCGATTCTGGTCATTTTTCTGCAGGCGCAGCGAAGTAATTCCATCGATCATTGGGT
Organism: Chitinophaga pinensis; assembly: GCA_943329105.2. Classification (GTDB taxonomy): domain Bacteria; phylum Planctomycetota; class Phycisphaerae; order Phycisphaerales; family SM1A02; genus UBA966. Next base: position 3,921 of record CALQCP020000021.1, read on the forward strand.
GTGACTCCAAGTCTGCGATGAACTTCGGCAACTCGTCCGCGGTTGTCTCAAATTTCACTTCTGCCTGCAGGCGATCAATGGATGGACCAAGCAGCGCAGCGTCATTATCTTTGACGCGCTGTCCGGTCCGCGCTTCGTAACTGTAGCCAGCCACCTTGTGCTTGCGGGCAACTTCGTCAATCGCACGTGCAAGTTCTTCGCGACCAACCGCTGCTGGACCAGGGGTAACCACCGGGCCAAACGTCGCCACCGATCGGCGCAGGTCGGCGCTCACTGTGCTGTTGCGCTTGGCGCCGCGATCCAACGCCGCTTCAATGCGTTCGCTTTCGGAAGCCCAGCCGCGCGCGTATGACCACAACAATTCATCAATCGCAAACCACGCAATCACCACCAGCACGGCGATGACCAGCCACTGTTGCCGGCGCGGAAGTGCGTCATAGCGCATGCGGAGATCAGCAGCTTGATTACGGAACGAACGGCGCTTCTTGGCACGAACTGGTGCCGGAATGCTGCTCTCGAGGTTGGCGGGAAGATTGGTCATAGTTGCACTGGAGCGTTCGATTTCATTCGTGCTTGCATCGTTCGAGCAGAAGGTCGAACTCGGTCTTCAGACGAGTCTTGACTGCATCGTCAAGGTCGGCGCGCTGTCGGGCGCGTGAGACCTTCACAAGGGCCTCGCGTGCTTCTTCGCGGCTCATGCGCTTGATTTCATTCTCACTCAAGACTGGTGGTGGGGGCTCAACTTCGCTGCTTCCGCCGAGGTTGCCGCGCGTGGCAAGTCCACCGCGCGTCGCCGTGCCTGCAGCGCGTGCGCCACGGGCGGCGGCTTTGCTGTCTGCGCCTGCAGCAGCAGTGGCGCCTGCATCGGTGGTAGTGGCATCAGCGGGCTCAGTATTCGCCGCCGCTGCTTTGGTGGCATCCGTAGTTGATGCACCCGCGGCACCGCTGCCAGTGGTAGCCGACGGCGTGAATGGCGTTCCGGCGGATGACTTCCCTCGCCCCGAACCGCGCACCTGGCGACCACTGTCTTTGCCTGTCTTTGCATCCCCATCGGCAGGATCAGTTCCCGAAGCCGCTGCGACCGTACTGCCGGACTTTGCTGCTTCCTCAGGCGCCGCGCCAGAGTTCGTAGCGGCGGATGCACTGGTTGACCGTGATGTCGATCCCGAGGCGGTAGTGGTCCGCGCATCCAGTCCCGACGCAACCGTGTCAACATCTTCTGGCGGTGGTCCGTAGCGACGGACTCGCATCGAGGTACGTGCAAAGTCCTGTGCTTCAGGGAAAGCAACGGTGTAGGTTGGCCGCACTGCAGTCGCGTTGATTGCAAACTCTTGATAGCCGCGCGTGTCGGGCGCTTCAGAGTTGCGCAACACTTGTTCAAACGCACCGCTTTCGCGCAGCTGCTTCTCCATCTGCAACATGATCTCGGTGCCCTGCAGTCCGCCCGCAGCACGAGCTTTGCCACGCACTGTGACCGCCTGGCCCTTGGCCGACTGCGCAACATTGATGAATTCCACCTCAATGCCGTCCGGTGCGCTGCATGCAATGTCTGAAAGCGTCTTCGTCATGGAAGCGCCTTGGCGACCAAGCACGCGATACATGGCCTGCTTCTTGCGATCGAGTTCCTCGGCCTTCACGTATGCCTCAAGGTCAGGCAATTTCCAGCGCAGAAGCAGTAAGCGCGCCCCCTCCACAGCCAGGGGCGCCAGCGCAAGCGTCAAGATGCCCGCCATCATGATGCGCCGCGCAGTGCGTGGCTCGGAGATGCGATTGATTAGCGCACCCAATCGGTCCGGACGCGCGCTCAAGTCAGTCCATTGCAGTCGGGTCAATGGCATGGCTGGTCCGCTTGCCGCGAGCGCAATACCAACCGCCAGACCATGAGTGCGCCACCACTGCGGGTCCGAAGACTCATCGCAATCGCGCACCAATGCGGAGAGCTTTCCGAGGTCTGCATCGGCACAACCAAATCCACCAGACAGCGCGCCACGGGCCGCTTGCACCGTCCGCTCAATGATGTTTGGAATTTCTGCACCCGGCACACCAGCATGTACGCACGCCTCACCGACTGCTTGCGCTACCTCAGCAATCTCAATGTCCTCGCCGTTACCACCAGCGCGGATCACGCGTGCCAGCAAGCCACGGGTGGTTGGAACGCAGACCGAAAGCACGCCGTTCGCTGAATCAACCCACAGCAAAGGAACATCGGTCACCGAAGCGATGGCGGCGAGACCGGCGATCGCTGGCGCAAAGGAAACCATTGGTCCTTCACTCAGGCCTTGTGGCATGTCGGCGCGGTTGGCATCTTCTGGCCACTCAGCAACCAGCCCAGTTCGGATGCCTTCGCCGCGCTCGCGTGGGAGCAAGGCCGAAGCAACGCGCCAATCAGAAGTTCTGCCTTGCACAAATGCGCTGGCATTCAGTTGCAGTGCGCCCTCCAGCCGCGCTTCATCAGCGGGCGGCAATTGCACCGCACGAACGATGACGTCCGCGCCAGGAAGCGCAACGATGGCACGTGCGGCGCGTTGTGTTTCGATCCACTTACCCACGCGTTCATCGTCGGTACCAAAGTGCTGCGCAGCCAACATGCTGACCGCTCCATCGCTGGTGCGCAGTGATGTCAGCTCGAATCCATCGCGGGTAGCGCGGATCACTGCCACCACGCGGGGATCGCGCATGAGGGCGGGGACTACGGGCTTCTTTGCGGACTTCTTCATTCGTATTTCACTGCTCGCGGTAGGAGATGATCTTGGCGGGGAGCTGAGACTTATCAACGACCGCCTCGATCTCAACTTCGGCACCGGTTGATGCGGCTCGGCCGCGGCTCGTCACGGTATACACGCTGCTGGTGACATCAAATTGCGTGGCAAGTTGAGTAAGAACCGTGGGATTAATGCCGGACATGTCCGAAAGGTCGGCGAGGCTGGTAATGCCTTCTGGTTTGGCGCGTCGGCGAGCGATGATGGCATCGGCCAAGCGCGGATCAATCTCCAGTACTTCCTTGAGTACCGAGTCCGGCACGGTGTTGATATTCATCCGCCCGGGCACAGGCTTGGTGAAGTCATCCGCGGTGGTTTCGCGTAAGACCGCTCGCAGTTGCGCATTGGTGAGGTCCGCAACAGCGGAGGCGCCGCTGGCACCGCCGCTTGATCTGCCGCTACTTGAGCGGCCGCTCGAACCGCCGCCTGCCGATGATGACCCCCCGGCGCTGGTGGACCCCCGACCGCCCGCAGCTCCGCCTGAAACAGATTGCGCCCCGCCGCCGGTACTCACGGCCATTCCGCCACTGCTGCCACCTCCGCCCCCTCCTCCTCCTCCTCCTCCCCCTCCCGTACCCCGACCACCGCTTGTGCTGCCGCCACCGCTCGTGCTGCCGCCGGTCTTGCCTCCGGTGCTGCCACTCGCGCCACCAGTGGTGCCGCTACTTCCACCCGTACCGCCCGCACTCAGCTGACTGAGCGGTGTGGCAATCAGCGCCTCGGGTTTGGCATTGGGCTGGTTGCCATACGTTGTCAACGCCTTGGCTTGTTCGGCATCAATTCCCAGTCGCTTGGTGAGCGATTCCGGATCGGCGCCCTTCAGTGGCAATTTATCTTCGCCACTCAGCGACATTGGGCTCTGCACCGACGTGGCAGTCAGGAACTTTGACCACCCACCATCGAGTTTGCCATCAGGCTTGTCATTTGGAAAGCTCTTGTTTCCATCATTCTCGTTGGGATCAAGGCGACCATTGAGATTCCAGTCCTCGCCGCGGACGTACAGCGGCCATGCACCGGCAACCAACTCCAATTCAGCAAAGCTGCGGAAGTTTCCATTGCGCGGCTTGTAGCCAAGCGAGCGGTTGGAGTAGTAGTCGCTCTCCGCGCCAAGGCCTTGAACGTTGTCATCCGCATCCCGCCAGTCGACGATGGCGTCGACCACATCGGGCGTCATGTTCGGAATGTTGGTGAGCTGCGTGCTGGTGGCCACGTTGATGTTGAGTTTGGAACCCTCATCAAGCGGACCAGCCCATTCAAGGCCGTCAAGGAAGTGTCGGATGTCCCAACTGCCAGTGGCGGTCGTTCCGGTCGCGTGCTCTTCCATGTCACGCACCACTGCCATCGGGTCATCGGGGTCGGCGTTCTGGAGGTGAAACTCCATGATCGCCACCATTTGCTCCATGCCGGCGCGCGCAGCCCAGCGCGCTTGCACACGCGCGAGCGTCTCGCGTCCAACCACCGCTTGGCGGAACGTGACGATTTGCGTGGCAGAAACTAATACCGCCGCCACGGCCACAGCCCACACCACCACCACCACCACGCTGCCGCGGTGAGCCGCGCGTTGCGACCTTGGTGCGTGCATCGTTGTGCAGCGGTTACGGGTTGGTGCAAACATCGTCATTGCTGACCTCCGCGACCACCGCCACCGCCACCACCACCTGGACGTCCACTGCCTGTGCCGTTTCCGCCGCGTCCACCACCGCCACCCATGCCTGGGCCGCCACGCCCACCACCACCCATGCCTTGAACACCACCCATGCCTGAACCGCCACCTGGGCCACGCCCGCCGCCTGCCGGCGTGCCGCCAGCTCCGCCAGTGGGTGTCAGCGTTCCGGCACCGCCGCCACCGCCGGTGCCCGCACTCACGGCGCCGCCGGTACCACCAGCACCACCGCCCGCGCCGGCCACCGTGTCTGCAGCAGGCGTTCCGGTCGTTGGTTGATCTTCCTCTGGCTCTGGGTCTGGCTTCGGCGCAATCAGTCGATCAATGGCAACCACTGTGCGCAGATCAACATCAGGGGTGAGGCTCACGCTGTCTGCACCAACCGGGATGCCAGTGGCTGTGACAGTGACGCGCACGAGTTTCGGCACTCCATCAACATCCGAGTCCCACTCGGTGCGCCAACCGCCATCGCCATCGCTTGCTTCCACGAGGAACCCAACAACGCCATCGGCAATTGGCTCGGCGAGTCCACCGCCATCAGGGCGTTCATCGGGAGCCATGTCACGTCGGCGCCACAGGGCTGAGCCGAGTTCATCATCCTCCACGCGGTACTGCGTTTCGTACTCGCGGCCTTCGCCTTGGTAATCGATGGGATGAAGCGGGCGCAGCGAAATATTGAATATCAATAAATTACTTCGCTCATGTCCACCGGTACGCGAACTTGCTTCGCGCGTAGTCAGCAGGAACCGTGTGTCAAAGAGGTCGTCAGTGCGAATGAGCGCAGCAATATCGCGGCGCAGTGCTTCAATTGACATGCTGGCACGCTGAAACGCTTCCACCCGCTCGCGCGCGATGTTGCGCGTCTTACTGAGTTGCGCTAACGCAAAGGTGACCGCCATCAACACCATCGCCGCAATCGTTCCGGCGACTACCAGTTCGATCAGCGTGAATCCAAGCTGTGAATGGCGCTTATTTCTGCGCTTCATAGCGTGCCTCACGATCAATCGGTGTCTCTGGTGTTCGAACCGGATCTTCCGTGTTCTCCGGACGCGGCGCCAGCAACGTGTCCACGCGATACTCTAAATTGCGATCGTCGCGCGCAATAGCCATCACCGAATACGGATCGCCAAGTCCATGCTTCTGAATATCAAGTTGCCACTGCCACTTGTCGAACGGCGCATCAAATGCACCATCCGATGCGCGCGACAGTTGCCACTCCACTACGCCAACCGCAAGCACTTCATTGAGCAAGCCGTCCAAGAGTTGCGCGGCTACAAGTTCGCGTTCCGAGCGCTGCTGCATCGCTAATGACCGTTCGGCGATGGAAATCACCGCTGCCAAGCCGATACCAAGAATGACACCACCGATGATGACATCAATGAGCGCCCAGCCACTACGCGCAGTGCGCAAGCGTCGCACGGATGACAGGCGCTGCATCACCATGGCTCGAAGTCCCGTCCCGCGCGGCTGAGGTCGATCGGCTCACGCGCGAACGGCGCGGGCTTGTCGGCATCAACACGTACGACGCTTGGTGATCCTTGCGGCAGTGCGACGGTGGAGTCAACACCCATTCCAACAATGCGAATTGCAATCTTGGGGCGTTCGCCGCCGGGGACACTAGCGATGGTCCATTCAGCTGGATCAACACGTTGATCGTTGCTCTGAATCTCCACAAGTTCCACGCCCGTTGGAAGGCTGACCGGGGCTGCAAAGCGGTCCGGTCGCCATGCAGGAAGTGCCTCCGGATCAGCCGGATCACTGTCCATGACCAGTAAATGAATACGACCATCATTGCCGTCGCGCCACAGTGCCACTTGTTGCGCACTGAGGGATTGTCGATATGCAAAGAGGCGCAAGAGTTCGGCAACCTGATCCACCGCGTTGTCCGCTTCTTGCCGAGCAGTACCGGTGAATTTTGGCACGATGGCTGCTGCTGCAATGCCCAAGACCACGACCACCACAATCAACTCAATGAGCGTGAACGCGCGCCGCGCAGCGACGGGGTGTGCAGAGTGGATGGTGCGTGCGTGGGGCATGAAAGTAGGCACGCTTGCGCGTGTCAGTTGCGCTTGTCGCCCGCTACGACATCCGCACCTTCGCCTTCACCGCCCGCTTGGCCATCGGCGCCAAAGCTGTAGACGTCAAAGTCCAGGTTGATTTCGCCGGGGATACGGATCTGGTACGGGCTGTTCCAGGGGTCCATGATTTGGTTCTTGTTGAGCAGCGCGCCGTCGCCTTCGGTGAGTTCCACCAGTTCAAAGTCGCTGGGCAGCGTGCTCATTCCTTTGGCGGTCATGTACATGCGCACTTGGTTGGAAATGGTTTCAGCATCAGCCCGCGCCGTCTTGCCTTTGGTAAATCCAATCCACTGCGAGACTCGTGGCACCACCAACGCGGCCAAGATGGCCATGATGGTCACGGCAACGATCAACTCGACCAGCGAGAAGGCTCGGCGTGCGTGGCGGGCAGGGCGGCGGAAGCGGTCGGTTCGCATGGGTTTCAATGAGTTCGTGTCAGGGGTAGAGGAGAGGCTCACGTTTGCGTGTTGTACGCATTGAACGCACGAGACGGTCCGATCTGACATCGTCCATCCCGGCGAATCTAAGTAAAGTCCAATAACTATTTCCGTTAGCCACCGAGGGCTTTTTGCATTTCCATCAAGGGGAGCAAGATGCCCGCAAGAACAAACGCGGCAATCATCGCCATCAGCACCATCAGGACCGGCGGCAACAGCTTGGTGAACAGTTTCAGGGAGGTGTTCACTTGGCGGTCAAACGCGGTGGCTGCGTGCAGGAGCATCGGTTCGAGCCGTCCGGACCGTTCGCCGATATTCACAATCTGCACCAGGAGCGGCGGAAAGAACCCGCACTTCTCAAGGGGTTCCGCCAGCGATTGTCCGGTGGTGACTTTTTCCTGCACTCCGTCGATGGCGTCCATGAGCACGGTGTTGCCGAGCGTGTCGCGCACGATGTTCAGGGCGCTCAGAATCGGCAGGCCAGCGGAAACCAACGTTCCGAGCGTGCGCGTGAAGCGCGCGACCGCAATGTCTCGCACCAGGTTTCCGACGATCGGGGTCTTCAGGAGCAAGAGGTCGATCTTGCGCCGGTTTCTGGGGCCCTCCATCCAGCGGCGGAATCCAACCACTCCTGCCACGGTCAGAACCAAGACCAGCCACCACCACGCATACATAAAGTCTGCAAAGCCCATCAGCACCTTGGTGGGGAAGGGCAGTGTCACGCCCGGCTGGCCGATGATGGGAGCCATCAATCGTGGCAACAGGAACGTCACCGCAATGATGATGCTCACGCCGATCATGCATGCCACAATCAGCGGATAAATAGTTGCACCAACCAGTTCACGGCGCAGTTCCACGGAACGGTCGAGGAGATCGGCAAGCTGGTGCATGACTTCACTCATGCGTCCGGAGGCATCTGATGCGCGCACCATACCGATGATCATGTCATCGAACGGCAAACCATATTCTTCCATCGCTTCATGCAGCGGACGTCCAGACTCCACGCGTTCGATGATGAAATCCAGAATCACCGGTTGCGCCTTGCCGCTGGCTTGGCGGCGTACGGTCTTGAGCGCATTGAGAAGTGGAAGTCCCGCTTCAATAGCGGTGGCCAGTTCGCGAATGATGTTGGCAAGCTCGGTGCGCTTCAGGCTTGGTCGGCCAGAACCAGTTCGGAACAGCCCTTTGACATAGGCAAGCGGATCAGTTCCCAAAGTTTCCGCGCCGCCCTGTGCAGTGCGCTGCGGCAATGGTTTCTGGATGACTTCAGTATCAGTAGCCACAAGTTGCATTGGCAACAGGCCCTGCCCTTGCAGCAATCGCATAGCGTTCGCTCGATCCGTAGCCATGATCACGCCAGTTGCGATCGCGCCTCCGCTGTCCATGGATTGATGTCGATAGGAAGGCATGAGTGGGTGGTGCTGACGCGTTAGGCGTCGTCAATGTCCTGTGTAGCGCGGAGCACTTCATCGATGGTGGTGAGCCCGGCAGCGGCCTTCGCCATGCCGTCAAAGCGCATCGGTTGGAAATCAGTGCCAACCATGCCGCGCAGATCAAGGGCAGGTTTGTTCTTACTGATTCCTTCGCGCAGTCGGGCGTTGATGCGCGCAATCTCATAGAAGCCCATTCGACCGCGGAAACCAGAGCCGTTGCACTTTTCGCAACCCTTGCCAACCGCAACGCCATTGACGAAGAGATCGCGTTCTTCAGGGGAGATGCGCGCGGCCGTCTCTTCCGTCATTGGCATGCGCACGGTGCACTCGCGGCACAGTCTGCGCCCAAGGCGTTGCGCGAGCAATCCTTCGAGCACGCTAGCGATCAAGAACGGCTCCGCGCCCATGTCCACCAGTCGTCCCACCGATGAGATGGAATCGTTGGTGTGCAGCGTGGAGAACAGCAAGTGGCCGGTGAGTGCCGAACGGATGGCAATGTCCACGGTTTCATTGTCGCGGACTTCGCCCACGAAGATCACGTCGGGATCTTGACGCAGGATGGCGCGCAAACCAGTTGCGAAGGTGAGCCCACGCTTTGGGTTCACTGGGATCTGGTTGATTCCATTGAGTTCATACTCAACAGGATCTTCGATGGTGATGATCTTCTTGCGCGGGTCGTACAACTTGTTCAGGCACGCGTACAGCGTGGTGGTCTTGCCACTTCCGGTTGGTCCGGTGACCAGCACCATGCCGTGCGGCTTCTGAATCATGCGATCCATGATTTCACGCATTTGGTCGCGCATGCCCAGGCTGATCAAATCGAGCGGTAGCGAACTCTTATCCAAAATACGCATGACCACGCTCTCGCCGTAGACGGTGGGAACGGTGCTGACGCGGATATCAACTTTGCGGCCTTCAAAGCGCAGCGTGATGTGACCATCCTGTGGCACATAGCGCTCGGCGATGTTCATGTTGGCCATGATCTTCACACGGCCAAGCAGTGCCGGCTGCAAGTGCTTGGGCGGAGATTGCTGTTCGATGAGCACGCCGTCGATGCGGTACTTGACCTTGAGTTCCGTTTCAAACGGCTCGATGTGGATGTCAGAAGTCCGATTCTGAATCGCCTCAAGAATGATCAGGTTGACCAGGTTGATGAGGGTTGGCTGCTCGGCCATCCGGTGCACATCATCAGCCTCAATGGCATCAAGGTTGTGATCAACCTCGCCGCCGCCAACGCCGCTGTCTTCGGCAAGGCTCTCGGCCATGCGTGCAGCAGTGGTTCCGTACACGGCACGCATCAATTCGCTGAACAGACCGCCATCAAGGCCAATACGTGAAACCGGCATACGCGCGTGCGCTGCAGTTTCATCAACCGCCGCGATATCGAGCGGGTCGATCATCGCCACAAACAGTTTGCCGCGTTCAACGCGCAGCGGCACCACCCGCAGACGTACGGCAACGTCAGGTGGAATGCGCGCGGACGCATCGTCAGTTGATTCAGGAACGGCCTCAGCCCATTCAATGCCGAACAACTTGCATCGATCGCGGAGCGATGCATCGCCGCCAATCGATGCGAATGCCGCGGCATCAAGGCCGGCGGCTGGAAGTGGAATGCTTTGGACGTCGTGATCCATCGAATCTCGATTCACTCTGGTTTGGCTGACGGTGGTTCGGCCTGACCCTTGCCGCCGGAGCGCTTGGTGTCGCCCACGGCGCGTTGGTCGCGGCCCTTCATATTCTCGCCAGCGTTCAGGGCTTCCGACTCAACACTCACCTTGGCTGCGCCGCGACCCTTCTTGGTAGGCGCATCCGGGTCTTCCTTGCGGTTCTCGCCGGACTCAACCTTCACGCCGCCTGGAAGTTCAGCCTTCTGTTCATCGCTCAGAATCGCTAGCAAGCGATCGCGGAACGGCGCGCCCATGGTCTCGCGTTCAACGCGAGCCTTTACCACTGGGTCAGAGGAATTTGCTCCTTGTTGCGTACTGGGAGCGCTGCCCGCGGCTCCCGACTTTCGATCGGCTGCCGCTTGCACTCGCTTGCGAGGGGCCTTCGGTTGATCCACGCGCACGGCCTCGTAGATCTTCATGTTGGCATCTCTGCATGCAGTGCCAAACTCAGTCATGAGTGCATCGATCTGCGAAGTTTGCTCAGGACTGAGTGATGGCAGCGCGTAAGCCTGCTGCATCAGGATCATCACCGGGTGCGGTCGGAATACGTCCGGGTACCCAGCTTCGAGTGCGCGCGTGCGGAACTCGTCGCCGCGATCACCGAGCGCTGCTGCGAGCGATTCGATGCCAGCATCATTGGCGGAACGCACGCCAATGCGAACCACCATGACTTTGTCCTGGATGTCAGCACCACGGTCATAGTTCATAGAGGACATGGCATCGGACAATTCACGGTCCAGCACGGCGATGCTGGCCGTACGGGTCACCAGCGATTCGTCGAGCATCAGTTCATACGCGGCGAGTGGTTGCTTGACGGCCTCTTGTTCACCTGGAGTCAGTTGCATGCGTGCCAGCACTGCAAAGAGATCGACGCTCTCGCCAGAGAGGTCGCCGTCCGGGAGCAATCGCTCGCGACGCAGCGCGCGTTCGAAACTCGGCCAACGCTCAAGTTGCTGCGGACCCAGTTGGCTCTTGAGGTCGGCCATAAACTTGTCCAGCATCTGCGACTTCTCGGTGCGCCACGAATTCAGTGGCGCCATGATCTTCTCAAGGACTGCGTCGCCGCCATTTGATTTGGCAATTTTCCCCGCGTCCTCGGATGCCACTTTCATGCGATCCTTGAGTGCTTCCACTCCGGTGTTGAAGTTGGACATGTAATCCTGAAGCAGTGCTTCCACAACCGGTCGTTGCCACTCTTCAAGGCCCAGTGAACTGGTCATCAGCGTCACATCGCGCTGCATGATGTCGGGCTGGAATGCTTGCGCAAATCCCCCGCGCCCACCGAACTGTGCGGCTGCCGGCGATGTGGTAACCCCGGCAAGGGTCAGCATGGCGATGGCGGCAAACAGCGCGCGAAGCCGAGGTGCGATGTGGGCAAGACGGGTGATGCGGGATGGTGTGCGTGGCATGATCTGGTCTCCGGGAAGTCGGGAGGAGGAATTGTCGCAGGAAGCGTGGATCGTGGCGGATGAGGAACGCGCGAGTCGGTGGTTGAGGAACGCGCGAGTCAGTGCCGTATCGCATGTCATCGGCGCGGACTGTTGAAGTCCTCACAGGACTTTTGCACTTTGCGACTGATAACCAATAACGGACGCTGCAAACCACGTGCGCGCGAAGTGCGCCGACCGTGTTTCACCCCGTTGCTGCTGGCTGCAGGATGTTCAGGCGCCGGAGACGGTTCGTTGCTCAATGCGTTTTTCAGAAACGGTCACCACGATGCGCTGCACAAAGATCCCGGGCGTGTCCACGTCATCGGGGTCAATGTCACCCAGCGCCACCAGTTCTTCTACTTCGGCAATGGTGATGGCGCCGCAGGTGGCGGCCATGGGGTTGAAGTTGCGGGCGGTCTTTCGATACACCAAATTTCCTGCCGGGTCAGCTTTCCACGCCTTGACCAATGAAAGATCGGTGCGAATGCCCCGCTCGAGCACGTATTCGGCGCCATCAAATTCCATGTGTGGCTTGCCGTCAGCAACCACCGTTCCCACGCCAGTCTTGGTGTAGAAGCCCGCGATCCCAGCGCCACCGGCGCGCATGCGTTCCGCCAGGGTTCCTTGCGGCGTGAACTCCAACTGCAGCTCGCCGCTCATGTATTGCCGCTCAAACTCAGCGTTCTCGCCCACATAGCTGGAGATCATCTTGCGAATCTGCCGGGTCTGCAGCAAGAGCCCAAGCCCCCAGTCATCGACGCCAGCATTGTTGGAGACGCAGGTCAATTCGCGGGCACCGGAATCCCGGAGCGCCATGATGAGTTGCTCCGGAATGCCGCACAGGCCGAATCCGCCCACGGCAACACTCATGCCATCCTGAACGATGCCTGCAAGCGCGCTCGCTGGTGACTCATAGACCTTACTCGCTGCCATGTATCAGATCTCCTGCGTTTCACGCGTTGTGGTGCAGAAGTGTAACCCCGGCGCGGCTAGGCTTGCTGTTGCCGTGAAACGCCGATCGACACTATCTCTGATTGCCTTGCTCCTGGTGCTTTCGGCCATGCCCGACACCATGGCCGCGCCAGTCTTGAAGGAATTGTTTGTTGATCGCTACGGCGCAACCGTCAAGGAAGCGCAGGTATTCATGGCGATCAACCTGCTTGGCGCGGTCGCTGCGGTGCCGCTGCTCCTGTGGTGGCGCCGTCGTGCGGAACCGGTGCGGATGCTCGTCATCGCTTCGCTAGCCGACGCAGTGCTCTTGGGGCTCCTGTCGGCTCCCATTGGACTGTGGTCATCGCTCGCCGTGCGCGCAGCGGAGGGCATCACCGATGTGGTGGTGTTCGCTTCGCTCTTTGACTTAGTTCGGCGTAATTCCGGACCGCATGCCGCGCGTGGCCTTGGCCTTGCATCGACGCCGCTCCTACTTGGTCTTGGACTCGGCGCCGTCGCTGGTGGGCTGGCAGCGCAGCGTGTTGCGGGCGTGAGTGACGACGCGGCTTCGGGGTCGGACGTGGCACTTGCTGTCTTTGGGGTGTCCGCGCTTGCCAGCGTGTTGGTGGCCATTGGCGCGCTGGTCTTTCGACGTTGGCTCGGTGGGATCGCCGCCGTTGAGCCGGAGACCGGGCCGTTGGTTGCCAGCGGCGCCTCGCATGCCGGGCGCGTTCCCTTGGGGCGGCTTGACGATCGCCCGCGACCGCTCCTGTGGAGTTGCGTGATGGCATTCTTCGACCGCGCCACGGGTGGTCTCATTACCACCACGCTTCCGTTGGTATTGGCTGGATTTCTTGGTTACAGCAAGGGTCAACGGGGCTGGTTGATTGGGCTG
>CALQCP020000022.1 GCA_943329105.2 Chitinophaga pinensis
GAGATGCGCGGCGTGGCACGGCGTGGTGACATAAGTAGGGTCCAGCGTCAGGCGCGCGGCGCCAGCGTCACACGCGGGCGGTCGCAAACGCCGAATGACGCATCGTAGTGGTATTGAGCCCACGGAGGGCATCCGGGGCCATGCGCCAGCACCACTGTTTGGTGCCCTTTCCGGGCACGTTCATACGGGCGGAACGGTCCAGCCCCAGGTGGTCCTGCATGGCCACGATCGCCGTGCGCGCCGGGCTCTGCAGCGTGGCTTGCACCATGGAATGAGCCAGCGTCTCGCGCGCGTGCCGGACCGATGCCGCGCCCACGTACGAGGCGTAACGGGCACGGGCTTCCGCGGGGAGCGATCGCCACCAGCCGACCGTGGTGTCGTTGTCATGCGTACCGGGGTACGCAACGCAGTCGAGCGGGTGCAGGCACGGAAGGTCGGTGCTTGCCGGACCGTAGAAGGCGTTGTGCACAAGCTTCATGCCGGGGAGACCAAACCGCTCGCGCAGCGCTGTGACGGCGGGCGTCACGGCGCCAAGGTCCTCGGCAACTAGTGGCAATCGACCGCACGCACGCTCAAGGGCCGTGAGCAGTTCCGCGCCAGGCGTTGGACGCCAGGTGCCGTGACGCGCCGTGCGTGCCGTGCCGGAAATTTCATACGCGTGAACGAATCCGACAAAGTGATCGATGCGCAGCGCGTCAAAGCGCGCGAGGCTGGCTTCAATGCGCGCAATCCACCACGCGAATCCGGTACGACGATGCTCGCTCCATCGGTAGTGCGGATGACCCCACAATTGGCCCGTGGTGCTGAAACAATCGGGCGGAACTCCAGTCACCACTTCGGGGCGACCGCTTCGGTCGAGGCGGAACAGGCGCGGATTGTCTTGAACGTCAGCGGAATCAAGGGGGACAAAGATCGGGACATCGCCCAACAAGAGAACATTCAATGCCGCACAGCGCGCACGTAGAAGGTTCCACTGCCGCTGAAACTCCCATTGCACCCAGATGTGGTACGTGGGGTCCGGTGATGCGCCGCGCTGCGACATGGCAAAGCGGCACCATCCAGGGAGCCACGAAGCATGCTGGCGCTCAAAGGCACGCAGTGCAGCCGGCACGCCACGAGTCTTCCGGCGTTGTGCTTGGTAGGCAGCACGTAATCGCGGTTCCTTGAAGCGTCGCGCGGCGGTCCAATTCACTGGACCAGCGGCACTCACCATGGGTTCGCCGCGGGATGGGCGCAGCGATGCCCGCGAGAGAAGTCCTTCCTCTACAAGGAGCTCCAAGCTAATGAAGAGCGGCTCGCCAGCAAAACTGGATGTACTGGCGTACGGCGAGTTGCCGGCACCCACTGGACCCACCGGAAGCATTTGCCAGACCGACTGCCCTGCTGCTGCGCACCAACGCGCAAATTCATGAGCCGCTGGACCAAGGTCGCCAACTCCGTGCGGCGCTGGCAGCGATGAAAGATGCAAGAGCGTGCCAGCGCGACGCCGCGCGAAGATGGCGGGAATGGCGGAATGACTCGTGCGCGGCTTCATGCTGAAATACTCACTTGATGCGTCGGTGCCAGACACGGCCGCCGACAAGGGGAATAGTGGCAGAGACCATTCCGTTGTCCGCGAATCCTGGCGTTCCGAAGACGTCCTCCCAACCATCGCCCAGGTCTGCAAATGAGACGGTGGCTGGTCGATCAGATGCGTTCACTGCCACCAACAACTCTTCGCCATGCCCGGCACGCACAAAGGCCCAGACGTCTTGCGCGTCGTCGGTGCGGACCGTGCGGAACGTTCCAGTGCGCAACGCAGGGTGCGCGTTACGCAAAGCGATCACGGTTCGGTAATGGTCCAGGAGCGCACTATCAACTGATTGTTGCGGATCCTGATAGACGCCAAGGTCATCCCACACCATTGGCTTGCGGTTGTTGGGGTCGTTGGAGCCCCACATGCCAACTTCATCACCGAAGTAAATCATCGGTGCACCAACGTAGGTCATCTGCACAAGCGCCATCAAGCGCTGCTTGGCATAATCTGCGGGACCGGGCTTGCTGGCGTCGTACGGATCGCCTTCCTGCTCGCGGTTCTTCTGGTTGTAGATGCGATCGGGATTCTTTGCCATGCTCGACACGCGGTCGGTGTCATGGCTGTCCACTAAGTTCATCATTGCGTAGGTGCATTCAGCGGGGTAAGCCAAGCGCAGTTCCGCAAGCGAACGGTCCATCTCTGTGGGCGTGATCTTGTTGGTGCGATCGATGACCCATCGCACCAGTGGCTTTGCAAACTCGTAGTTCATGACGGCATCGAATGCTTTGCCGTCCAGCCATTGATCCGCGCGCTCCCAGATTTCACCGGCGATGTACGCATCCGGATTGATGCTCCGAACGTGCTTGCACCACTCGTGCCAGAATGGCAGCGGAACTTCGTTGGGAACATCAAGGCGCCAACCATCAACGCCGTCGCTTGGATCACCGTCCCCATCCGGGTCCATCCAGCGCCGAGTGATTTCAAAGAGATGCTTGCGGACTGATTCCGCGGCGAGACCATGCTCCGGATCCTTACGAAATACAGGTAATTCACTGAAGCCCCACCACGCTTCATACTTGAATGGATCCCAACTGGTGATGTCAAACCAACTGGCAAATGTGCTGTCCGTGCCGTTGCGCTTCACGTCTTGGAATGCCGGATGATCCGTGCCGCAGTGATTGAACACGCCGTCGATGATGATGCGAAATCCCATTCCTTTGGCTTCGCGAATGAAGTCTAAGAATGCTTTGTCCGTGGGCGTGAACGTCCACGTTGCCAGATCCAGGATGTCTTCCTTCGCAGCGGCTGGCGCGTAATCGCCCTTGGTGCCAAAGTGTTCGTCTACGTGAATGTAGTTAGTGGTGTTGTATTTATGCGGAGTGCTGGCCTGAAACATCGGCATCAGATACAGCGCATTCACACCAAGCGAACGGAGGTACGGAAGCTTGGCGCGCAGGCCAGCGATATCGCCGCCACCCGATCGACCAAAGACAAAGTGCTTGTAGAAGGTCTGGCCGTCATTGCCTTCGGCGCCAAATGATTTGTACCAATCGTGTGTCCACGGGATGGTGCCTTTGGGATCGTTGCTGGAATCACCGTTACGAAATCGGTCCACCATGACTTGGTACCAGACCGCATCTTTGGCCCATGCCGGAGTGCGGAGAGGCGAGGCGGACGTGGTATCGAGGGAATAGATATGGGGATCACTCACAGACAATTGACCATCCTTTGCTACGAACGTGTACGCGATTGTGCGGTTGCCTGTCAGGGGTAGTACCGCATCCCAGATATCGAACGGCCCACGGGTGCCAACGTAAGCCATCGGGAAGTGACCCGTGGCTACAGCGGTGGTAGTGGTGACAGCGGGGGTCGCGGCGGCAGCCTCAGGGATCCCTGGCGCAGCGGGCGCTGTTGGGGCGGGCGATCTCCAATACAAGTCCACATGCTCGACATCACCGCGGAGCGTTCGGGCGCGCACATGCCACGCGTCGGCCACGCGCTCGCGGTCCGAGGGGAGATTGGGACTGTGTCGGAACGCAGCACCCTCCACGACACCGTCGCCGCGGCGCGCGAGTGAAGGATCGAGCGCCACTTCCGGCCCGAGGTCGATGACGGAGTTCTTTCCGCTGTTGCCGTCGTCCGTGCCGCGTGGATTCGCGGGATCGGCAATCCAACGAGTGCCATCCAGAATGAACTTGTAGCGACGCGTTCCGGGGGGAATATCAATGATCGCCGAAAAGCTGCCGTCGGAGGCGCGTGTCATGGCGGCCGCTTGCCCCTGCCAACCGGTGAAGTCTCCAGCAACGGCGACTGACTGTGCATTGACCGCGTGCGCGGCATCGAGGGTGAACGTCACTCGCCAACGACCGTCCGCAAGCAGCTCGGCACGCATACTTGGCGGAATGCGGCTGTCCGCTTGACTGCCTGACGCTGCGGCGGGCGGAAATGCCGGGGGAAACACGACCTCGGCTGCACCGGCGCCACCCGTTATGCCCGTCACGGTGCATGCCAACAGCACCGGGAGCAGTGCTGCGCGCGTGACGGGTGCCGATCGTGTGGTTGCTATTCTTTGTTTCATGGCGCGTGACGGCATCGCGGTGAATGTGTCAAGGATAGTTGGAATCACCGTGCGCTGGACGCTCGGAGTGGCCGCCGTTGCACTGGTTGTTTGGGCGTTTGCGCGCGTTGGCTGGCGCGAACTGGCACGCTCGCGCACCGATGCGGGTGGCACCACGTTGACCGTATTGCATTGGTCGGGCGAAGGCGGACCGGAGGAAGACGACATTGTGGAGTCGAGCCTGCGCGCCTTTGAGGCTGCCAATCCCGGGCTGCACGTCAAGCGGATCAATCCGGGTGACGCCGGCAGTTTCTATACGAAATTACAAACGATGATGGCCGCGGGCGAACCGCCGGACATCTTCTACGTTGGCAATGAGCGAATCCCCAGCTTTGCAGCACTTGGACTGATGGAGCCGCTGGACCGCTTCGTGGCTGCAGATACCGCGTCAACGGAGCCGGGCGCACTGAAGATCGCTGACCTCTATCCGCAAGTGGTTGATGCATTCCGCTACGACGGCAACACTGCCGGGCACGGCACGCTGTGGGGCATTCCCAAAGACTTCACAACGGTTGGTTTTTATTACAACAAGGACTTGTTTCGGAAGGCGGGCGTGCCGCTTCCGAAGGACGATTGGACATGGGATGACTTCATCGCCACCGCCCGCGCCATCGGTGCAGCAAAGGACGATGCCGGCGAGCATTTCACTGGCGCGGAATTCGTGACGTGGCCCGCCATGGTGCGCGCCTATCTGTTCACTGAAGGGCGCGATGTGGTGGGCGCGACGTTCGATGATGTGACCATCACGGATCCAAAGGCCATGGCCGCACTGGAACGACTGCGCGCGTGGCGCCATGATGAGGAACACGCACTCACTAGTGGTCGAAGCAAAATCGCCACGGGCTCTGCCGTATTTAGCACTGGTCGCGTTGGAATGGCGGGGCCGTTTGGGCGTTGGGTTGTGCCGGAATACCGGCGAATTCAGGCCTTTGACTGGGACTTTGCTCCGCTTCCGCGCGGCAGCGAACGAGCCAACATCATCCTGACGGTTTCGTGGAGCATTTCCGCGCAATCGAAACACAAAGATGACGCGTGGAAGTTGGTGCGCTGGCTGACGAACGTCGAAGGTCAGAAGGCGCAGGCTCGGCTTGGGTTGGCTATTCCATCCAATCGCGCGGCGGCGGAGAGCGATGCATTCATCGATCAGGCCAAGCCAGCAAATGACCGGGGCTTCCTTGATGCGATTCCAACTTCGAAGGTCATCAACTGGCCACCCAATGCAAAGTTTGAGCAACTGCTGGGAACAAATCTTGATGAGGGTCTGAAGACTGGCAACAAGCCGCTGCCCGAGGCGGTGGCTGCCTTTGAAACGCTCTGGAAACAAGAGCGAGACAGTCCACTTGGGCGCGGTGGCTTTCCAGCGATGCCTTGGCGCATGCTGACCACCATCATCATTGCAATCACCGCTGCTGGTGCGGCCGCCGTCGTACTGTGGTTCCGCAAGCGCCCCCTGCCCCGCCATGAAGCGCGTGAAGAACGCGCGGGGTTCCTGTTTGCATCACCATGGATCATTGGATTTGCAGTGTTTATGGCATTCCCAGTGGTGCTCTCACTGCTCCTGTCCTTCACAAGTTGGCGTGGACTGGCCACGCTTTCCGAGGCGAAGTGGGTGGGGGTTGGCAACTATCAGCAATTGCTGCTTGAAGATTCGCGCTTCAAGACCAGCGTGGCGGTAACTCTCTATTACGTCCTGGTTGCAGTGCCACTTGGACAATTGCTGGCGCTTGGCGCTGCGCTTCTCATGAATCAGAAGGTGCGCGGCATTCCGTTCTTCCGCGCGGCGTGGTACTTGCCAAGTGTGCTTGCGGGTGTCGGCGTCGCGGTGTTGTGGCGCTGGGTGTTCGATTCCGATGCTGGCTTGATGAATTCCGTACTCGCGCCGATCCTCTCGCCGTTTGGGCTTGCGCCGCCGCATTGGTTTGGGGCGGACGCCAAGACCTGGGGCGCACCCGCGTTTGCAATCATGAGCGCGTGGTTTGTTGGTGGATCAATGATGATCTACTTGGCAGGGTTACAAGGTATTCCTGATGAACTCAATGAAGCAGCCGAAGTGGATGGCGTTAGCAGGGTGCGCCGCTTTGTAGGAATCACGTTGCCCATGCTTGGGCCGGTGATTCTGTTCAACGTGCTGATGGCGGTGATCGGTAGCTTCCAAGTGTTTACGCAGGCGTTCGTGATGACTGGCGGTGAGCCTGGTGACCTGACTCGTTTCTATGTGCTCTACCTCTATAACCAGGGCTTCGAGTACTACGAAATGGGCTACGCATCCGCGATGGCGTGGATACTTCTTGCGGTCGTGCTGGTGGTCACCGTGGTGATCCTGCGCTCAAGTGCGCGACACATCTACTACGAGGCGCTTAAGAAATAATCATGCGCAGTCGCACAGGAAAAGCTCTGATTTACACGCTGCTCATCGCAGGGACAGTGACGTTCTTGTTCCCGTTGTGGTGGATGGTGGCGGTCAGCCTGATGACACCCGAAGCGGCGCAGGCAGCCACGGTGCGCGGCGGATTGGCGGCACTCGTTCCAACTGATCCGCAGTGGCACAACTACCCGGATGCATTGATGCAGATGGGCAGCGTGCGTTGGACTGGATTTCTGGATGCGCTTGCGAATAGTGTCGTGGTGACCGTGGTGGCCACCGCCGGGACGGCACTGAGTTCAAGCCTGGTTGGTATGGCGTTTGCGCGCATGCGCTTCCGAGGGAGTCGACCGATGTTCTTGGTGATGCTCGGCACCATGATGTTGCCCGCGCAAGTCACCATGATTCCGCTCTTCATCTTGTTCCGCAACTTGGGATGGATTGACACCTTCCTTCCGCTGGTGGTGCCGGCGTTCTTTGGAAACGCATTCTTCATCTTCATGTATCGGCAGTTCATTGCGCAGATTCCGGAGGCGCTCCTGGAAGCCGCGCGACTTGATGGCCAAGGGTGGTTTGGGATCTGGTGGCACGTGATTCTGCCGCTCACCCGGCCGGTAACCGCCATCACTGCGGTCTTCACATTCATCTTCACATGGAACGACTTCTTGGCGCCGCTCATCTATCTGCAAAGCGACGACCAAGCAACGCTGAGCGTGGCGTTGAACTCGTTCCGAAATCAATACGGTGGCATCACCAAAGTGAACTTACTAATGGCCGCAAGCCTGACCACCATGGTGCCGTGCATCTTGCTGTTCTTGGCTGCGCAAAAGCAATTTATTGAAGGTCTCGGTAAAGGTGCGGTGAAGGGCTGACGGGCTGGAAAGTCAGCGGCATGCTGACGATTTGCGAAGGAAACACATGGCAACCATCGAACTGAACCACGTCTCAAAAACTTACTCCGGCGATGTCCGCGCTGTCAGCGAGGCGACGCTTGCCTTCCGAGACGGTGAGTTCATTGTGCTTGTGGGACCATCCGGATGCGGCAAGAGCACGCTGCTGCGGATGATTGCTGGCCTTGAGGCGATCACTGGCGGAACAGTGGCGATCGGCGGTCGCGTGGTGAATGACTTACCACCGAAGGATCGTGATGTCGCCATGGTGTTCCAGAACTATGCGTTGTATCCGCACATGACGGTCGAGAAGAACATGGCGTTTGGACTACTGCGCCGCCGCCAGCACAGTGGCCTTTCCGGTCTGCTGTTTCATGCCACGGAGCGACGTGCGGAGCTTGCTGCTATTGAGCGCAAGGTGCTTGATACTGCGCGGACACTTGGTATTGAGCCGCTCCTTGCGCGTCTGCCGCGCGCGCTCTCAGGCGGGCAACGACAGCGTGTGGCATTGGGGCGCGCGTTGGTACGTGAGCCACAAGTGTTCCTCTTTGATGAACCGCTCTCCAATCTTGACGCTCGCTTGCGGATTGAAATGCGCGCGGAGATTCGGGAACTGCACCGACGCACCAAAGCCAGCATGGTGTATGTGACGCATGACCAAGAAGAAGCGATGACGCTTGCGGACCGAATGGTGGTCATGAAGTTTGGCGTTGTCCAACAGTTTGGGACGCCGGGCGAGTGCTATGCGCGTCCAGCAAACCGATTTGTGGCTGGATTTGTAGGTACGCCAGTCATGAACTTCATTGACGGCCGCGTGGATGCCGGCGTGTTCGTTTCCACTGATATGCGTGTGCCATTGCCTGCCGCGCGCTGGCCGCGGATGCCCGCTGGTCCGGCGACATTGGGTGTGCGACCCGACCAATTGCGTGTCCTACACAGCGCGGATGCAGGCGCGGGAAACACGGCGACCGAAGGCACTTCGGTGCCCGCCACCGTACGTGCCATCGAGCGACTTGGAGACCGTATGGACATCGCTGTCATGATTGGCGGAACACGTCTGACCGCGCGCATTGAGAATGATGATCGACTGGTGGAAGGCGACTCCGTGTTGGTTCACATCGGTCTTGGTGCCGCACATCTCTTTGCCAGTGGTGAAGATGGCGCGCGGCTTGCCGATGCGCATGACGTTGCGCGATAAAAGTAGAACCGCGGGTCCGGCACCTATGCCGGACCCGCGGGTATTTCATGCGTCAGCCATCATCTGCAGTGACAATGGCTCTAAGAGTCACCGAGCATTAACCGGGGCACTGGCCCCAATCGCCAAGCATCTTCCCGAGGTCTGATCCGCTGACGACGCCGTCATGGTCAAAATCTGCAGGGCACACTGCGCCGCAGACTCCCCACCCGCCAAGCAGGTTTCCCAAGTCTGAGCCGCCGACGAAGTGATCGCCGTCAAGGTCGGACGGGCATGGATTCGGCGGAGTGCCGCCGCCAATGATGAAGAACTGATCTCCAGGGATCACCGACATGTCAATCAGACGCGGTTCAGCCATGTTTCCGTACCCAGCAGGTAGCGGAGAGATGAACTGGTTGGATGCGTAATCATGCCCGCCACCGTTAATGAATGCGCAGACCTTGATTGGACTCACGCCGTCCCACCCGAGCACGGAGACAGGGATGCGGACTTCGATACCGGTACTGACACCAGCACCGGTTGAGGTGCCAGCTGGATCGCCATCCACGCCAGCGATGTTGCTGTTGTCGATGGCCGCTTGGATGCCATAGGTCACGTCATCAATGCGAATGACACCAGTAGTTGGATCCGTCACGCTTTGACCGATGTATGAACCGATGCCACCGCCCTCGGTCAGTACCTGTGCAAAGTTTGCATAGAGGGTGTACGGCGAGTTTCCGCCGGTGCAAGTGAAGTAGAAGTCTGCGTCAAATCCGGCGTCAAACTTCAGACCAGGCTGCGCGTTGACCGCATTGGCACCCATGCGATTCAGACCGTTGTAGTCAACGTCGACGTTGTCGCTGCGCAGCTGATTCTGACCAGCACCCGCCTTGCAGTCAATGAAGAGTTCAAACTTATTGAAGTTGCTCTGCATGTTGCCGGCGAACGTCAGATACAGGTAGCCGGCGGTCGCGTCGAGGCTGGCAAAGGCGCCATCAAGTTCGCTGCCGTTGCAAGTGCCCTTCAGGCCGTCGGTGCTGTTACCGAAACCGGTTCCCACCGACTGTACGACCGCGGCTGGTCCATAGGCCGCCTCGGCAGTACCGTCGACGATGACCTGAGCGAACGTGGATGCGCTGAGTACCAACGCGGACGATGCAACAAAGTAGTAGTTCTTCATGTGTGGAGTTGCTCCTGCCTAAGTGCACGCATCCCGGAATCGGGTGCTGAGTATGGAATCTGCTCGGGCAACTCGCCCGTGCATCACTGAATGTAGGGGCAAGACGCACTTTGTCCAACCTTAGTTCGCGAACGATCGGAATTCTGACGGGCAAATGCCAGATTTCCTGCCGTCCATGCGGTCGTGGGCGCCAACTTCCCACAAGTCAACGAAGCCTGCCGCCGATAACTGCAGCCGCCCCGTCTCCCACCTATCCTGACACGATGCCGCGTTTCCGACTGGTCGTCGCCTACGACGGCACCAATTTCCACGGTTGGCAGCGCCAAGATCCGCCTGGTGCACCGTCACTGCGCACGGTGCAGGGCGTGCTGGAGGCTGCGGTTGCCACCGCCGTGAAGCGCCGAGTCGTTGTGATGGGCGCGAGCCGCACCGATGCGGGAGTGCACGGATTTGGACAAGTAGCAGCCTTCACCGCCGAGACGCGCATTCCGGTGGAGCGTATGGCGCTGGCGATCAACGCGCGGCTACCGCACGATGTCCGCGTCCGTTCCGCGGAAGTGGCTGACCCACACTTTAATCCGATTTCTGATTGCGTAAGTAAGTGCTATCGCTACTCGATTGCACATGGCGACTTGGGCACTGACGGAAATCTGCTCTTTGAGAAACGATACGTGTGGAGTACCAGGCACCCCCTTGATCACACACTCATGGCAGCCGCTGCGGGAGTGCTGGTGGGTACCCATGACTTTGCAGCGTTTGCGCAGGCGAGTCACGGCCGCGAGACGACGGTGCGATCGATCTATGGATGCACGGTGATCTCTCCTGAGCCCGGGCGTATCACCATTGAAGTTGCTGGCAACGGATTTCTCTACAACATGGTAAGAATCATTGCCGGAACACTCGTTGACGTTGGCCGCGGAAAGACTGACGTGGCGCATGTGCGCGAAGCACTCGCAACGTGCAACCGCACGGCTACTGGTCCAACTATGCCGCCACATGGTCTTCGACTGGAATGGGTTCGATACGGCGCGCTGCCAACCGATGAGGCTGATGCATGATGTGGACCGTTCGCGCTGCTTGCGCACTGCTTTGTGCGCTCGGAACGCTGCAACTAACTGCCAGCGTTTCGGCACGAACGACGTCACGGCCGTTCAGTGCTGCTGCGCTCGAATTACCGCGCTCGCTCACTGAGAGCAACGCCGCACTTGATGCAGCGCGCACCGTGCGAACAGAGATGGACGCGCTGGCAACGCAGACTGCTGGGCTCACGCGTGATGCACGGGTGAACTTTCGCCGGGTGGCGTTCGATCTGCTGTTTCACGGCGCGGCAGCTCCGTTTGATTCGCAAGCGATGGTGATTGCCGGACTGCGTATGGTGGCGGTGCGTGCGGAACTTGATCAGATGCTCAGCAATCCACTTGCAACCGAAATTGATCGCAAGGGAGTTGATCGCAAGGCGGTGGATGAAGCACTGCTGCGCTTTGTTCAAGCGAGTGGCAACGGGCTTGAGCCGCTGCCGACGCCCGATCATCCAGAAGTGACACTTGTGCCAATGCTCTTGCCACTGGAGCAGGCGGTCGCGATATTGGAATCTCGCACCCCTGCTCCATCGCCAACGGCTTGGCCAGCACGCGCTGACTTCACGCTCGCCACCGCGATGACCGAGGCGACCGCGCGCGACCCGGACGCAGTCATGGTTGCGGCCACGTGGATCGATCCCGAAACACGCCAGGCGCTGGCTGCGGCATTCCAGCGCGCTCGAAGTGCACGCGACGATGCCAGCATGCAGGCCATCACTGAATGCACGCGAGCGATTGATGCTGGCACGACCTTGTCACAGCACCCCGATGGTTGGACGACGAACGCCGTATGCCAAGGCCTGCGTGCACTGGCTGGCGCATTCAACCGCGAGAATGCACAGCGATTGGCTGATGCTGTTACCGCCGAAGTGACCTGCGTGACGTTCGACCCTGCGCCACTCAGAAACGACCTGCGTTCCGTAGCAACCGACGTGCGAACGCGTGCCGTCGCACGCGGAGTTCGCGTCGCGCTGGGGCTGCCTGATCTCGCCCGTGGTTCGACCGCTGACACTGATCTGGCTGTCAAATCACTGCAGGCAGATGCTGCTGATCTTGTGCGAATTGGCGCGATGCAAGGGTGGGTCGATACGATCGGCGCGGTGCGCGCACCGTCCCGCGCGGCATTCGAATCAGTCAGTAAAGGATGGGCGACCGCCTTGCGCGACCCCGCTCGCGGGAATGCCGCGCGCGATGCTATGGACATGTTCACCGCCGAAGCAGATCTCATGACTGCCGGTCGGTTTGAACGCATGGTCCGACGCGGAGACCCAGCGGCCATCAACGCCTGTTCGGGACGCTCAACTGAATTGCTTCAGGAACTCGACCGCCGACGAAGTACCTGGGCGGGTGCATGGGCGAGTGGAAAGGCGAATATAGAAGCGTCGCGACGTATGTTGCAAGGCTCACGAATTACAGAAATTTTGGAGTGGTCCGCAGCACTGCAGAGCCACGATGGAGTGGAGCGCCAGCTCAACGCGTGGGGAGGCTTTGCAGCACCTGCTGACGGATGGTTGCCGCACCCAAAGGCCATTGCTGCGCGTAGCGCGCTCGCGCTCGAAGCATTTCTCGCCGGGCAGGACGAAGCTACGGAAGCGGATGTTGCCAACGTGGAGTCCGATCTACCGCTCATGGTTGTGGTGGCGCGGCTTGCGGAGACGCTGGAGCCATGGCTGGCAACCCGCAACACACTCGGTGCAAGGCTTGCGGCCATCCGAGATGCACCGGCCACTCACGCATACTTGGCTTCCGACCGTGCCGCCCTCATGCAGCTCGCCCGCTGTTTGACGGAGGTGACGCGAGCGCGCATGCTCCGCCAGGGCGAGGTGGCCAAGGAGTTGCAGACCCTGACCACTGTCATTTGCGCTGAATTTGCGGGACAACTTGACGGTGATGTGGCACGATTGGCTGCGCTCAAGCGTCTGGCAGCGGAAATTGCCGCCCGCCCCACCACTCCGGCCGGCGCTTCCCCAAAGCGCCGCTAGGCTTTGCGCATGAACATTCTTGTTGCAGGACCGCATCCCGACGATCAAGAACTTGGCATGGGAGGCACCATTGCCCGCTTGGTATCGCAGGGACATCGCGTGCTGTTGTTGGACCTGACCGATGGCGAGCCAACGCCCTTTGGGGATCGAGCAACCCGGGCGCGCGAGTCAGCGGAGGCCGCGCGCATTCTTGGCGCGGAACGCATCACGCTCGACTTACCGAATCGCACCGTCACGCATTCGATCGAAGCGCGGCACAAAGTTGCTTCGGTGATCCGCACCTTCCGCGCAGAGATGATCTTTGTTCCATACTTCGAAGATGCTCACCCAGATCACCTTGCTGGGACCCGCATTGTGGAAGACGCGCGCTTTGATGCAAAGCTCACCAACTGTGGTTTGGCCGGAGAACCGATCTATCCGAAGTGGTTGTTTCACTACTACGCGACCCACTTGCGGATCGTGCCGCAGCCGTCGTTCGTGTTCGATACCACGGGCTTTAGTGAGCAGAAACGCAATGCAGTGTTGGCGTATCGAAGCCAGTTTGTGGACAACCCGGGAAACAGACGGGTGGTGGACTGGCTTGACGCTGCCGGTACGTACTTCGGCAGCCGCATTGGTACAGCCAGCGCGGAGCCGTTCTTTGCGCGCGAGCCCATTGGACTCACTGGACTTTCTGCGCTGGCGTGAAGGACGCGCACGCAGCGATACCAAGTCCGGCAGATTGCGATGAACGCTTGGATGATCAGGCGAGCTTCTTGACCGTTTCCACAACGCTCTCGGCAACCCAGTGGCGCTGCGCTTCTGAGAGTTCGCCGTAGATCGGCATGGCAATCGTTTCGAGCGCGGCGCGCTCCGAATGCGGGAACACACCCTTCTGGTACCCCAAGAATTTGAAGCACTCCTGCATATGCAAGCAGAGCGGGTAGTAAATCTCGGTGCCAATCTTGCGCTTGGTGAGCTCATCGCGCACCGCGTCACGGATGCGCGCTGGCACGCGGATCACGTACTGGTTGTAGATATGACGGCCAGCAGCCGGCGCCTTGGGGAAACGAAGCGGAAGTCCGCCCGCGTCAACCGGAACTGAACTGTCGGCAGCACCATGCGCGGTGAAGAATTCGTCGTACCACGCGGCATTGCGCTGGCGCGCGTTACTCCACGAATCAAGGTGCCGGAGCTTGATGCTGAGCACCGCGGCCTGCAGCGCATCCAGGCGCGAGTTCATGCCGATTTCTTGGTGGAAATACTTTGGCTCCATGCCGTGATTACGCAGGCGCTTCATACGGGCCGCGTGCACATCAGAGTTGGTGGACATGATGCCACCGTCGCCAAATCCACCAAGGTTCTTGGAAGGGAAGAAGCTGTAGGTACCAATATCGCCAACGCTTCCAACGCGGCGACCATGCACATCTTCCGTGCCAATTGCTTGCGCGCAGTCTTCAACAACCGTCAGGTTCCGCGCCTTGGCGATCGCCATGATGCTGTCAAGATCCGCCGCTTGACCAAAGAGATGCACGGGCATCAAGCACTTGACCTTCTTGCAGCATCCGAAGGCTTCTTCAGTTGACTTTGGGCAAATGTTGTAGGTGGTGGGGTCGATGTCCACAAAGACCGGGCGTGCGCCCAGGCGATGCACACTGCCGGCGGTGGCGAAGAATGTGAACGTTGGAAGAATCACCTCGTCGCCAGGCCCAACATCAAGCGCTTGCAGCGCAAGCAGAATGGCGTCAGAACCATTCGCGCATCCGATTGCATGCTTGGCGTGGCAATAGGCGGCCACTTCCTTCTCAAGCTCGTCGATCTTGGGGCCACCGATGAAATACTGGCTCTCCATGACGGCGAGCACTGCGGGCTCGATCTCAGCACGGATGGTGGCGTACTGCGCTTTCAGGTCAAGAAGCGGGACAGTGACTTCACGGGCGGTCGCGGTGGTCATTACGAGATGATACGGAGCAGCGCGTTTCCGGTCAGCGTGCGGGCCGACAACATTCCAGAAGCCAGTTCCGCAAAATATGCCCCAAAGACTGAGCAATTACTCGGTCAGTTACCGGTGCTGCCAAATCCGCCCCCGCCGCGCGATGTTCCATCAAGTTCCTCAACCACGCGGACCGTCGCACGCGCCACCGGTGCCACCACCATCTGCGCGATCCGCATCCCGTGCTCCACCGTAAACGCCGCACGCCCAAGATTCACAAGCGGCACCTTCATCTCGCCGCGATAATCACTGTCAACGGTGCCTGGCGAATTCGGCATGCCAATTCCGTGCTTGGTGGCCAGACCGGAGCGCGGTCGCACCTGCGCTTCAAAGCCATGTGGAATTGCCATCGCAAATCCACATGGAATCATCGCAATGTCGCCGGGCGCCAGTGTCACCGGCGCTTCGATGCAGGCGTGGAGGTCGAGGCCCGCCGCGTGCTCGGTTTGGTAGGCGGGGAGCTGCGCGCCTTGGTGGAGGCGGAGGAAACGGATTTCGACGGCGTGCATGGTGCGGAGCCTAGCGCGGCGGCGGCGGCAAGGATCTCGTCGGCGTGGCCTTCGGGCTTGACCTTGTCGAAACGTGCGGCCACTTTGCCGTCCGGACCAATCAGGTAGGTGGTCCGCGCAACGCCCATGTATTTCTTGCCGTACATGGATTTTTCCTGCCACGTTCCATAGGCAGTGCACAACTTCGGAGCCTTGCCGGCGGCGGGCTCGTCGGCGAGTAGCGCAAACGGCAGTTTGTATTTCTTGATGAACTTCAGATGGCTCGCAGTGCCGTCCGGGCTCACGCCGAGCACTTCGATACCTGCCTTACGCAACTTCGCCCACCCGTCACGGAAGGAGCATGCTTCCACGGTGCAACCCGGCGTGTCATCCTTTGGATAGAAGTACAGGACGACGGATCGGCCTTTGAATTCGGCAAGCGTTCGGAGCGTGCCGGTTTGGTCGGGAGCGGAGAAAGCGGCGGCCTTGCGGCCAGGATTCAAGAGGGACATGGCGAGAAATGTACGCGCCAAGTCTGCTTTAGACCAGTACAAATTTCGTGGCGGCCACCAGAATCACCACTCCAAGTAATACACGCAACGTCCGCTGCGACGCGCCGCGAACGCTCCACTGCGCACCCATCCACCCACCGACCGCAACGGCAGCACACGCCCACCAGATCCAGTGCTCATACTGAATTCCCTGGGTCAGCATTCCAGCAAGACCGGCAAGCGAGTTGGCAAGAATGAACGGCGCGGATACGGCGGCGGCCTCACGCGGTGTTGACCAACCCCACAAGATAAGGAGCGGTGTGAGAAAGATGCCACCGCCCACACCAACCAGTCCGGAGAGTGCGCCAATGACTGCGCCGACGGCAAGGGCGACCGGCAAGGACAACGCGCGAGCTGGTCGCTGCACAGCAGGAACAAAGAGCCGCACCGCAACGAACACCAGCACCACTGCCATTACTATCCGAAAGGTGCTGTCCTGCAGTGTGCGCGTCCCTCCCAAGAATGCCATTGGAACTGAGGCGACGACGAACGGCATCAGCATTCGCCAACGAATCTGCCCCGCGCGAGCGAACATCACCGTGGCTACCAGCGACACCAATACGTTGAGTATCAGGGCAGTGGGACGCATCACGGTTGCGCTGATGCCAAACAAGGCCATCACCGCCAAATAGCCCGATGCACCGCCATGGCCGACACTTGCGTAAAGCGCGGCAAGGACTGCGAGCATCAGTACGAATGCTTCGATGGATCCTGAGGTTTCCAATCCCTGAGAAGGTACCGCCACCGCCACCGTCCACGCGCGCGATTTGGAGCGCAGCAGTCCACCGTGCACGGTGTGCTACCCTCACCATGCCTTGCGAACCGATGCGCCACACTCGATCGGCACTGCAAACGTGCCCGCACTGGCACGCGCCGGGAGCGGCACAGAATTCTCAGGCACGATCGCATTGCCGCAAATCAACGCGGGAAGTCCAGGGATGGAGCGGATCCCGCAGCAACCACTACCAGCGGCACCCGACGCTGTCCGGGCGGGACGGCGCATGATCGATTCGCACGGGCGCACCATCCTTGATTTGCGAATCAGTATCACCGATCGCTGCAACTTTCGATGCGTGTACTGCATGGAACCCGATGTTCGGTTTCAACCTGCCGACCGGCTACTGACGCCAAGCGAGATCGTGCGCATGGCAGGAATCGCCGAGGGGCTTGGGGTGCGCAAGATTCGGATCACCGGCGGCGAGCCAACCTTGCATCCGGAACTGGAGGCGATCATTGCCGGTATCCGTAGCACAAC